>CAZFDE010000037.1:0-23611 GCA_964517795.1 uncultured Pirellulales bacterium
AGCGTCATTTTCTAAGAAAACTTCATCGTAATAAGGATCGCTGTCCGTCCATGTGTGAGAACCTTCTGTAAACGTTATTGACGAAGCACTAACTGGATGTAATACAGAAAGGCTTAAGGAAAAAAAGAATAATATATACGCGATTGAAATTTTAGTTTTCATTTTCTTGCTCCTTCAAAATCAAGTTGTTGTTTAAATGATACTATGACACGCAAACTGTGTCAACCGCTTTTCTTGTTAAAATTCATTTTTATGGCAAAAGCCCAACATAGTATGAGGTATCGGCCCATTCCCGGCTTTCTGCGTCAGATGCGGGAAAACGCAGGTCTGACTCAGCGGCAAATCGGTAAATTGCTGAACAAGCCCCAAAGCTATATCTATAATTGCGAGACAGCGAACCGCAGAGTGGATATCACGGAATTTATCAGTTGGGCCAGGGCCTGTGGCGTTAATCCAAAAACGGCATTTTCTCAGTTGCTTAATCATCTTTACTAACTATTACTTCCTCTTAAGAAAAGCATACCCAAGCTAAATACCAAAAGTGTTGCAGGTTCGGGCAACACATTTATATACTTGTAAGTGTCGTCATAAACATTCCATACAAAGTAATCTTGAGTTAAGATATATTTACCTTCCAATAAATCTGCTCCAAGCGTACCCGCTCCAAAAGTGAACGTTACATCTGTCGCATAAAGATTGATCGGTCCACCATATGACCATAGTGTATGAAGTGAATTGTCATAATCAGTACCATAAAGATCTAAAACGGCAGAAGGTCCAACGGACATATAGTCAATCATGCCGCCATAAATTTTTGTTAAGCTTGTTCCCCCGCAAGATAACTGATCGTCAATTGTACCATCATAAAAATTGAAGGAACTATCGTCTCCTATTATTGCAGCTCCTATCCAGCCACCATACATATCGACTACAGTATCATTGCCATAAACATACAACAGGCTAAAATTATTACCATCATTGATCTGGTGATAACCCTCTGTCCATGTAATCGCGTGAACGGTCCCACAGACTACCCATAAAGCGATCATAAATATTGAAATCTGACTTTTCATTTTTGTGTCCTTTCCGCAAGTGTCTTTTATTTTTCTCCAAAACATAACAATACTCTTTCTCTGGTCTGATTGTGAATTATACCATATTTCGCCCTTTCCATCAAGAATAATTTCCATTTTCTTAAACGATATTAACAGAAATAAGCTGCCCAAATCGCACAACAGACCTTCCTACTATATATAAGTCGCGAGCCAACGCCAAAGATGGATGAACAAAACCAGAATTTTCGAAAAAAGTTGACTCTTTTATCCCACTTTTTCACCTTTCGCCGCTGCCGTACGGCATCGCCTCATCATCGGCCCGTTAAAATCCGCGCTGCCCGGCGCGCGCATCGTCGATGGTCGGCGAGCGCATCGGTTATGTCGGGACCGCGCATCGACGATGTCGGGCGCGCGCATCGGTAATGGTCGAGTGTCGTTACAGGCGGTATGACCGGTATAGATATACAAGGGGCCAACCACGAATCACAATCAAACAAAACAGCCTTGAAGCAACTCCGATATCCCCTATAATAAGCCTTTCAAATGGAGAACGATAATGCTTTTAATTAATTTGGATGTCATCTCCGCCGAGGCGGGGTCGTTTAACGAGATCATCAACTACGAATTGCTGCGGGGCAATCCGCTGTGGCGCTTAGGTACGATTTTGATCATCTTTATTGTTACACTTGCACTGGGGCGTGTGGTGCAGTACCTGATCGAGGGTTATGCGGCTCGGCGCGAGCAACGGCGCGGCACCCATCTGGTGACGCTGCTGTGCCGCAGTATCAGTAAGCCCGCCTATGTCCTGATCTTCGCGATCGGGCTGCATATCAGCAAGTTGTTTATTTATTTTGACGATGAACAGGGTCTGCCGCAGAGTATTCATGGCTACTGGACCAGCACGGCCCAAATTGTGGCATCGATTGCAGTAGCTTATGCCTTGTATAAACTTGTCGATGTCATTGAATATTATCTCAACAAAGTGGTCTCCAAGACCGACACACGGCTTGATGATATGCTGGTGCCGGTGGTGCGAAAGGCACTGCGAATCACGATTGCGATCATTGCCGCCCTGTATATCGCCGAGAATCTGCTCGGTGCCGGCAAGATCAAGTCGATCCTGCTCAGTGCCGGGATCGGCGGGATTGCGATCGCCCTGGCCGCCAAGGACACGATCGCTAATTTCTTCGGCTCGATCACGATCTTCGCCGACCGGCCGTTCCAGATCGACGAGCTGGTCAAGATCGAAGGCCATTACGGGCCGGTCGAGGAGGTCGGCTTTCGCAGCACCCGCGTCCGCACACTCGAAGGGCACCTGGTCACGATCCCCAACAGTGTGATCACCAATTCGGTGGTGGAGAATGTCGGCAAGCGGCCGTTCATTCGCCGCACCTCGAATATTACGATTACTTACGATTCCGGCCACACCAAGGCGGCCAAAGCCGTCGAGATCATCAAGGACATCCTCAGCCATATCCCGGAGGTCAACCAGATCGAGGACAGGCCGCCGCGGGTCTATTTCAACGAGTTTAATGATTGCTCGCTGAATATCTATATGAGTTACTGGGTCAGTCCGCCGGATTACTGGCTGTACCTGGAGGTGAATCAACGGGTCAATATCGAGATGATGAAACGCTTCGAGGCCGAGCAGATCGAATTCGCCTTCCCGACCCAGACGCTGTATCTGAAAAAAGACGAGGCTTAATTGATGAATCGGGTATCGGTCCAGCCGGCAGGTGCGGGGATGTATTTGTTCTTGAGCCACATATCGCCGGGCAGAATTCCCTTGAGCAGTCGCCGGTCGAAATAATACTGTTTAATATAGCCATCTCTTCCGATCAGGCCGACCACGCCGCGGATCACTTCGGTCAAAGCTCCAAAGAGGATCAGGCGATCCTGATCTCCGCTGAGTTCTTTACGGCCCCCGTAGGAATCACGGCGGACATTTTCAGCACCGAATCCGCCGCCGCCGGTGATGATGGCCGCTTCGATATGGATCGGATCGGGCAAATGCCGCTGGTATTCACTGCTGCCGGAATCACGGTATCCGATCGGCTCATAACTCAGGCCCGACGGGACGCTGGGCGCGCCGCCGTGACTGCTCATCCCGGGATCGACAATCCGAACCACCCCCTGGGCAATCAGGCCCAACGCGCTGGGATTCGATTCGGAGGGCAGGCCGTTACCGCCGCGCGGACCATTCAGACGCAGCGAATCGGCGATCCAGATATTGCCCGTGGCCACGATCGTCACACGGCCGTCGATCACCTGATCGGCATTGATGCCCGTCAGGTCACCGCCGATCACGACATTGCCGTCCACATAGATTTGTCCGCCCGGCTGACTTTCAACGCCGCCGATGGTCTGTGTGACATAGGTGTCCTCGACGTTGACGATATACCGCTCGCCTGTGACTTCGGCATTCTGTCGGGCAAGGTGATACGCATAGATCGGATATCGGGTATAGGATGAGCCGCCGGAACCGGGGGCGACCATATAATCCCAAGTGCGGCTGTCATAAGATTGCATAAAGCCCTTAACGGTGCAGTTATTCGTAATTCTTATCTTTCCGACACCGCCATCCACATAGAATTCAAGTTGGACAGCCGGTACGCGAGGGAAGCTGACGGCGGTATCGGCCAAGGGCCGAAAACGGAAATGTGTATTGGTCGAATCGCGAAACCGATTGACTTTTTGCTGAACCGTCTGTTCGTTCGTGATCTGTGTGTCGGGCTGCCCGAAAGAGATTCCCGCCTCGAAGAAATTCATCACGCCGCTGTATTTATCCGACCCACCGTCTGTGCGGCGCTCTTCGCCCATGGACACCGGCTCCACGAACCGGGGGCTGTTGGTGATATAGATGTCGCGCTCGTCGGGGCTGTCGTTAAGTTGATTGATATGGATCGGCATATTGATGATCTCGCCGCCGGCAAAATAGACCGGTGAGGTCGCGCCGGAGGAATTCGGCACGCGACACATCCCCATTTCCCATCCGCCGATGGCCTGAACCACCACGACTTCTACGTTGTGGACGGCATTGCCGCAGTGTCCAAGCGATGATATCTTATAAGATGGACGCGAACCCAGATACGAAAAGAAAGATACCGAATAGTCGCTTCGAGCATCACCCAATGAAATCGAATCCGTGTAGGCCCCGCCGCCCTGAAGGACATAGGAAAGATCCTGCTGCTGGCTCATCCAGAAAATCGCGTCTTCATAACCGGCCTCGGCCGCCAGCAATGCACGGGCATCATTCGTTTCACGGATCGCATGATAACGGGCGCTGTAGGCGACTTTCAAAATACCGGCACCGATCAGTGTCAATATCAACAGCAGCACGGCGACCAGAATCAATGCGATGCCGCGCCGACGTTTTGGATCAAGCCGCTCTATCCTGTCAATCGCTTCTTGTCTCATGGCCACTGGTTCCTTAACAAAACGGTTGTCATGGGCTGTATCTTACGACCGGCCTGCGGATCGTTGATCTGGACATGAACACGAACCGATCCCATGCCGACTTCTCCCTGCGTCGTATGACTAAAGGCCTTGATCCCCGGCAGCAGTGATACATTTTCGGCCAGAATTTGAGTTCGTACGCCGGAACCATTTTTCGTACCGGCTCCGCCGGGGACCGCACCAGGCGGGTATGGACCGTAATCGACTTTGAGCTTATCACCATCCAGGTAAAAGAAGGCATACGCCGTGGCCTTTTTGTCCGGATCGAATAATTGGTGTGTATCGCTTTCGTCCAGTTCGACATCCCAGTATCGAAATTCGACCGCGTCGGCCATCACGATTTCTTCCTGTGAATCCGGTGTCGGCAAAGCCCGGATAAAACCTGAACCGGCACCATTATACATAGTGTAATTTGTCCGATTTGAGCGTCGTCCCATACTGGAAAAGGTCAGGACCAAACGGTCCGCTTGATCCTTGATCTGCAGGTGGGTTAAATCGAAGGTCTTTTCCCATGCGTGATGTCCGCCGACCAGAACCATTCCGGCGGCCAGCATAATGATCACACCCGCTGCGGCCGCGATCACCAGCTCGATAATAGTGACGGCTTTGAATCGTTCGTTTATGCGTTTAATAGGTTTTGTTCGCATTGCATTCAACCTCCCGACCCCCCGTCAGAACGGACGTACGTACTCAGGGTTACCGAGGGATCGCTCATGCTGACCGGCCCGGCAGAAAAATCGCTGCGCCAAAATACCGCGGCATTAATCCGGCGCAGGATCAATCCCGAATCAGTATCGGTTGCAATATCACTGGAGGTGAGCAAGACCTTCAGGCTCAAATCGTCCACGGTAATATGATAATCCACATCCGCCTGTGCGGGTTGAACGAATCCGAGATTTAAGGAGGTCATATCATAGAATGGCGATCCCCCATAGCTTTTCCAGTCCTCCAAAGCCAGTTGCCCGACCCGCTTGGCGGCCAGCATCGCGCGGGCATGCCGAATGTGCCGAACCGCTAAATATTGATACATCATGCCGCCGACGGCAATGACCGCCAGCACGGCGATCGCGATCACCACTTCGACGAATGTTAAACCGGATGGATGGGTCTTACGGGTCATTATGGCACTCATGTTATTTCATCAGATTATACCGAATGGAAGCCCGGGACGCTCCCGGGCTTCCATCAAAATCGTTTGCGTCTAATTGTTACGCCAGGTGCCGTCCGGACCGAGTTTTTCGGGAAGCCCGATGGCCGCACCAATATGGGTATCTTCATATCGTTTTTGTTCGTGCGGTGTCAAAACTGGCTGGTTGATAATCTTCGGGGTGATAAAGACCACCAGTTCGCTGACGACGGTCGATTCCCCTTCAAACTGGAACAGCAGGCCTAATAAGGGGATGTCGCCCAGCAGCGGTACCTTGTTCTTTTGAACGTTGCTTGCTTTTTTGCGAAGTCCGCCGAGCACTACGGTCTGATCGCTTTTAATCAGCAGCGTGGTTTCCGCTTCGCGGCGGTCCACCACGGGCTGCGGGAAATCATTATCGGCGGCGACCTGAACCACGCCGGTATCCACGCTGAACTTGGGCTTGAGAAACAGCCGAATCATTTCATCGCGGGTAATATGCGGCGTGACTTCAAGCTCGACACCGACTTCGCGGAACTTGGTCGTACCGATCTGTCCGCCGGCGCCCGTTTGGGTCAGCTCCTGGAAGGCCAGCTCCTCGATGATCTTGATAACGGCTTTCTCGTTATCCAGCACCATCACGCGGGGATTGGCCAGCAGGGTTGCCGAGACATTTTCCAACTGCGCCCGAACGATAAAGTCGATATCGACATGTTCATTAAGCCATCCGAACCGGAATGCACCGGTCGTATCCTCGGAATTGGCGGTCGCACCCAAAAAGCTGCCGATTGCAAACGGATCTGTTTGGCCGCTCGGATTAACGGTGTGGCCGCCCAAGAAAGTCGTATCGCGGCCGGCTTCCCATTCGATCCCCAGATCCAGGCGATCTTTGGTGGTGATATCGTAGATGCGGGCCTCGACCAGTACCTGCTGGGTGATTCGGTCCACTTCCTGGATGAAAGTGTCGATCGCCTTGATCTTGCTCTCGGTATCGGTGACGATGATATTGCTCGTCCCCGGATTCGATGACAGCGAACCACGAGAGGAGATAAACTTGAACAGGGCCTGTTCGACTTCCTTGACATCGGCATAGGTAATGCGATAGACCTTGCTGACCAGACGCTCCGAGCTTTGCTGGATTTCTTCCAGCGGCGCAACCCGGATCATGTTCTTGGTCAGGACATAGCCGTAGCCGTGTGCCAGCAGGATGTTATTGAGCGCTTCTTCCAGCGGCACATTGGTCAGCGTGGCCGTTACGTTGCCGGTGACGTTGGGACTTTTGACAATGTCCACATTCGCCTGTTCGGCCATGATCCGCAACACATCGTCGATCGGCGTGTTGCGAAAATCGACGCTGATCGTTTTGAGCATGCGCGATTCCAGCTCGGTTAACACGTCCTTGTTCGGTTTGACCACATCGGTCGTGCCGGCTTCGACCTTGGTGACAACGGTCGCCTCAGTCTCGACAACATCTGCATCACCCCACACCTCACATGGCTGTGCAATCATCGCCAGGATGGCGGCGATCATCAGCAACTGTGTTGTCAAAACGTTACCTCTCATGGTTACTCCTTTCAATTAAATATTCTGTTTCTATTTCAATAACCATCTGTTTAAGGCCGCACCGGCTCTTCCCAGCGACGACCATCCTTCTCGAATTCCACACTGTCGGGATTAATTTTGATAATAGTTGCCCCGGCGATCTCACTGCCTTCGTGGTAGATCTCGGTTCCGATCACCGCAGTAGGATTGTCATTGCTAAAGACAATGCCTTTGACGAGGATATCCCCTGTTTCATTGACAGCCGCAATCGGCTTTTTTTCCATTTTCATCGGATCGCGTTGAATATCTTCATAGGTTTGCGGGATTTTCCATTGAATCTCCGCCGGTTTTGATTGCTGGGCAATCGCGGCCGACGGTTTCACCGGCGAGGTGGCAACCTGACCGCTTGGACCGCTGCCAATTGCTTTGAACAGGACCACCAACAGGATCACCGTCAAAACCGGTATCAGCGCAATCATTTTTTTCTGTTTCGAATCAGCACCGGACAAGGTGACCATTTTTATCTTAAGCTGCTTAAACCATTGGCTTAGCACCGAGGGTTGCGAAGATTTTTGCGCACCGAGCGATGCCGGACGAAGGATCGCTTCCGGCGAGGCCGGTTTAGACTTAGGCTGCTGTTTCACCGGTGCCGACGTCTGGGCGTTCTTAGATCCGCTGCTATATGCGTTTCGGTGTTCCGCACATTCGGGTGCATAAATACTGTGCTGCGGCTGAGGTTCCGGGGCCGATGATGGGCAGTCCTGTGTATTTTCCTGGCCGGGAAGATGCACACCGTCAAAAATACTGGCAATATCTTTATGTAAACCGCCTTTATTCTTCTGCATGATGAACGACCTCCATAACCGCCGTGGGTTGTTGCTGGGTTTGCAAATCTGATTGACCGTAAAGGATTTCCTGGGCCAGCGCCTGATGCTCTTTGGCCGCTCGACTGTCTGGTGCGTAGGTCAACACCGATTCACCGGCACTGGGTGCTTCGGCCAGCCGCACGGTTCGGTGAATCACCGTCGAAAAGACCAGATCGCCGAAATACTCACGCATCTGCTGCTGAACCTGGCGGCTGAAAATACTGACGTTTTCGACAAACGTCAACAGCAGGCCGAGGATTTTCACACGGCACGGCTGGTAGCGGCTGCGGATTGCATTGGTCGTTTCGAATAATTGCTTGAGTCCTTCCATGGCGTAATAATGCACCTGAACGGGCACGATCACATCATCGCTGGCGACAAACGCATTGAGTGTCAGCATCCCCACCGACGGCGGGCAATCAATAATGCACAGATCGTATCGACCGGATACTTTCTGCAGTTGCTTTTCGAGCATCCGTTCTTTGCCGTCGATGGAAGACAGCAGCATTTCGGCACGGGCCAGGAAAATATTGCTCGGGGCCAGATCAAGGTGCTCCGTTTTCGTGGACGTGATCACCGATTGAATATCGAACTGCGGATCGGTCAGGGCATCGCAGATGGTTTTGTCAAACATATCGGGATTAAATCCGAATCCGATGGTGGCATGCCCCTGCTGATCCAGATCGACCAGCAGCACGTTTTTATCCATCTGCGCAAACGCCGCCGCAAGATTGACCGCAGTGGTCGTCTTGCCGCATCCGCCTTTCTGATTGACGATGGATATTATTCTCATGGCCTTTTTCCTTTAACTTTGCTGTTCCTTGCGAACAAAAATGGATAATTCCATAGTGACGGGATTCTTCGACTGATCTTCATCGTCGCGGCTGATCGAAAACGCATCGATGAAAACCAGCGGCGAATTACGTTCCAGTGCATTGAGGAATTTGGCAAACTGATCAAATCGACCGTCGAACGTGGCATACATCCGGCTTTCGGCCAGATAATCGCAATTGGGGAGCTCTTCGGCGTCCCGGCTCTTGATGCTGAACGAGGAGACCTGCTGCGCGTTGGCGATTCGGCTGATATCAAACGTGATGTTGGCCGAATTTCTCGCCGGGATCGCATACCGATCCAATTGATCTTCCCGTTCTTCGAGTTCTTTGCGCATCTTTTGGCGGGTTTCCAGACGAGACAGAGCAAACACCGATTCGTACTGACTGCGTTTGTGCTGGATTTTGCCGGACAACTGTCGCCGCATGTTGTTTTGAGGCGAGATCAGCAAGAGATACACCAATACAAATGCGACGATGCTGACCGCCCAGATCACACCCAACATCAAAAAATATTTTTTCGTTCCGATTCGACTCATGACGCTTAAAACTCCGGCTTGAAAATGAAATAAATTTCATAGGTTACAAATTCCGCACTGGCCGAGTCGTCATACGCCTGGGCGACTTTAATGTCCTGGAGCTTCGGCCCCAACAATCCTGGCGATCCGAGACGGTCACGAAAATCCCGGACCATCCCATCACAATCGTCCGTCATCCGGCCGGTCAATGAAACATGCAGCGTCCGAACCGGTACGCTGACATCGATCATCTGCTTGGGATTGTCTTTGTTAGGTATTTTCTTGCGGATGGATTTTCGGCTCACTTGCAAATTAGCTAACCGCATTTGTTCGGGCAGATGTTCGACCACCGCCATAATCACCGGGGACCATTGACTGTGACGCCGGATCGAACCAGCAATTTCTGCCATACAGGAGGCAATTGCTTCATCCCGGGCTTCGACTGTCTTTTGAAAATCGAATGCCTCGGCCATGTTGGCTAATTTTGTGTCATAATCGGTCAATGTGTTCTGCTGCACGGCAATGGCGACCCTGTTGGACATATAGGTTCCGACCAACACGATCGTCAGGATGAACGGAAAGACGACGGTAGCCACGCCCAGCGAAATCGAGGCTGCACCGGGCTTGACCGGTTTATTGTTGCCTTTTAATAGATCGATCTCAAACATATCAAATGGACCTCATCGCCAACCCGGCCGCAACCGCCATCGCCGGGCCGTTAGTTGCTAACAATGATTCGGTTTCAACAGGGACGGCTTTGGCCATCTTATCGAACGGATTCCACTGGAGTACGTCGGCCCCCAGTTTACGCTCAAGCAAGCTGACAAATCCGGGAACAATGGAAAATCCGCCGCAAACATAAATCGTCTCGATTGCAGGTTTCTGGCCCTGCGCTTGATAATAACGAAGCGAATTGTTGATATCGTTCATTAATTCGCGTGCGGGCTGTTCGAGCATCTCGGCGGTGATTTCGAAATCGCCGTTTTTAACTAATGCATCGGCGTCGTCCGGCGTCCGCCCCAGGGCACCCGCCAATTTGCGGGATATCTCCACACCGGCGTGATGAATATCGCGAATAAACGGAATACCATCATTACCGATGACAGCCAGGTTTGTCGTGGTATGGCCGACATTCAATACTGCGGCCGTGCGGGACGGATCGACAACTTCGATTTCACGCAGCACGTTCAACAGGGCTAACCCGTCCACTTCCATCAACACGGTATTGAGTGTCGCATCGGATGCCAGCAGCACTTTCGATTGAATGACTTTATTAGTCGCGGCTACCAAAAAACCTTTGACGCGATCATTGTCTTTAGCGAGTAGTTGATAATCGACCGCCCCCTCATCCACGCTGAATGGGCAGACTTGAGACGCCTCCAGTCGAATCGCTCCGGCCAGCTCAGCCGGCGCCAGTGCGGGAAATTGAAAATCGCGAACGGCAACCTGCGAACCGCTGACCCCGCAGACGGCCATTTTCGCCGAACAGCCGGACTGTTCGATGCATTGCGCAATCGCGCGGCCGATAGCGAACTCATCGACATGATCTGCGATATGACGGCTGACATCAATATCCTCCGAAGCCGCAGCAGTTACTGTCCATGTGCCGGCGTTATGTTCAAGCTGGATCAGCTTGACTGATGCGCTGCCGATATCCAGCCCGAGAACCGCATACTGATTGATATTAAGCCATTGTTTCAATTTCGATAACATCTGTTACTTTCCTTTTTTCAGGCCGTTATGGGATACCTGATTCCACGTCAACATCATTCATCGACGTATCAATGAAGCGGTTTAACTGAAAAAATGAATTTCTCGCGTGTTTATTTATTTTGTCTGCCGCAGAACAAGGACCGATAAGAGCGAACGCATTTGACAAAAAGTATTCCTTTTAAAAAAAAGGGAAATACCTATCGTTATAAAAAAATCACGGTGGGTAAAAAAATAAGGCGATCGTTTTATCGGACGCCTTAGAATTTGTATTCAATGTTATTTCTCACTGACCGTTACCGGTATAATCCCGCCAGCCGGCCGGGGCAGGAACATATTTACTGCGCAGCCATACATCGCCGGGCAAAATCCCTTCACGAAAACGCGGATCAAACAGATATTGTTTGAGGTAGCCATCGGAACCGATCAATCCGACCACCCCGCGGATTGCTTCAGAGATCGTACCGCGTAACGTCAGATCATCCTGACTGCCGTTGGCCTCTTTGCGACCGCCGTAATAACCGCGGGCTACATTCTCGGCGCCAAAGCCGCCCCCGCCGACGGTCAGCGAAGCCTCGATAATCATTGGGTCGGGCAGGTATCGTTTGTACGTATTGGAGGGATAACCCGGATCGGAACGCCCGATCGGCACATACACATGACCGTTGACATTACGAGGCTGACCATCGACATAGCCGTAATCGGCCATCCCCGGATCGACCACACGGATCACACCGCCGGCAATCAATCCCAGCGCATTGGGATTATCTTTGGTCGGCATCCCATTGGCATCATGGGGGCCGGCCAGATGAATCGAATCGGCAATCCAGATATTTCCAGTTGCGACAATCGTAATGCGTCCTTTCACGACCTGGTCGCCGCCGTGCAATGCCAGGTCACCGCCGATGATGACATTGCCATCGACATAAATCTGGCCGCCGGGTTCACTTTCCATCCCGGCGATCGACTGTGTGACGTATGTCTGTTCGACATTACCCACAATACGCTGGCCGGTGGCTTCGGCATTGCTGGGCATCATGTGATAGGCGTAAATCGGATAACGGCTGTAACTATTTCCGTTAATGCAATAATCCCATGTCCGCGAATCGCTGCTCTGGCGAAAACCGCGCACTGTACAGTTATTGGTAACCCGGATCTTGCCAACGCCGTTCATTACACCAAATTCGATCTGAACCGCCGATTGTGGATTGGGCAAACTGGCTGTACCTCGCGGAGTAAACCGACAGGCCTGCAGGGTGCTGTCACGGAACCGCTGTATTTTTGTTGCAATTGACGAACTGTCCGTAATGCGACTTTCGGGCTGGTCAAACCGGATCCCGCCCTGAAAGAGATTGATGACACCGGCGTATTTATTGTAGCCCGAACCGTCGCGCTGACTTTCGCCCATCGTCACTTCAGATAAGAACTGGGGATCGCCGGAGATATAAATATCCCGGTTATCCGGATTGTCATTGAGCTGGTTAATGTGGATCGGCATATCGATCACTTCACCGGCTGCGAAATAGACCGGCGTCGTGGACGAACTGCTTTGCGGCACGCGGCACATGCCCATGTCCCAGCCACCAATCTCCTGCAGCACGATCACATCGACAATTCGGCTGAACTGGCCGGAATAACCCGTGGATACGATTCGATACGCCGGCCGGGATCGCATAAACGAATACATCGAGATCGTAACATCACATCGCCCGTTTTGGAACTGGATGGAGTCCGAAACACTGCCGCCGGCTTTCATGACATAAAAAATATCTTCCTGTCGGCTCATCCAGAAAATGGCTTTTTCATAGCCGGCCTCGGCGGCCAGCATGGCGATTGTTTCGGCCTTTTGACGGCTTGCGTGAAGCCGCGCACCGCGACTGACAGACAAAATGCCGATCCCCAGGGCCGTCAGGACCACCATGGCCATCATGACAAAGATAAGAACATTTCCTTTCGGGCAAACACGGATCGCTTTCTTTGTTTTGATTTTCATCGGCTTTGCTCCTTATTTGGGCCAGACATTACGCAGCATGGTCGCGGTTTTGACATGGGTGGATTTGCCGGTTTGGCCATCTTCCAGATACAGATCAATCCGCACGCATCCCTGCCCGATGTCGTTGAGCATCGTGTGGCTGAATGTATGACTCATATCCGGCTGAGATACGTTTTCGGCCAGCGTAACGGTTTTTACATTCGTGGTGTTGCGCAACCCGTTCACGACCGCACCGGGCGGGAAATCGCCGTAATCGACCCTCAACTGATCGTTTTCAATGTAGAAAAAGGCATACGCGGTGGCTGTCTTGGATTCGTTGAGCAGATTATGACTGTCCTGCTGATCGAGCGGCACATCCCAGTATCGAAACTCGACCGCTTCGCCATAAACCAATTCCTCGGTATCCTGCATCTGCGGCATCGCTTTGACGTACTGGCCGTTGATTCTTTCATAGATGGTATAGTTGAGCCGATTGGCTTTGCGGCCCATCGCACCGAATGCGATCATCACCATTCGGGCATCCTGACGAATCGGATCGTTGACCTGATCGTATGTACGCTGCCATGATTTATGACCGTTCACCAGCAGAATACCGGACGTCAGGACAACAAGAGTGGATAACGCCATGGACAGTGCCAGCTCAACGATCGTAATACCTGATTGTTGTTTTCGCGTTCGTACCATTTTCAGCCTCCGGACTGGTCTGTTCGGACATACGTGGATAACACAAAATCCGAACCGGACGGGTAGCTGACCTGAGCATTGATACGGCGCAGCGTGATATCGCTGGCGGAATCATAGCCAAGATCGTTGTAACTGAGATTCATATACACAATGACATTATCGACGTCGATACTGTACTGATAGCCTTCTTGATCGGCGATCACAAAGCCCATATTCAGCCCCATCGGGTTATAATTCACCACACCGCCGGTGTTCTTCCAGTCCTCAAGCACCAGTTGCGCAACCTGCGTGGCAACCAAATCGGCATCGGCGTTTTTTCGGTGCAGGGCCGCATAATACTCATAACCCAATGCGCCCAAGGCAATAATCGACAGCATCGTAATCGCCAGGATCACTTCGATGAGGGTATAGCCGCATCGACAGGAGGGGTTCGTCAAACCCTTTGAAATAATCATATTTTTCCCGTTGGCTTGGATCATACGTTATTCCCTCCTTTATTGTTCTTTCCAGCGGCCGACACGAAAACTGACGGCCTGGTCGTTATAACCTGAATTTCGAAGTGACGCATCGTAGTAAATTTTGACACTGTTTTTCATTTCGACCGTTTTACCGACGACTGAGCCGTAAATGTCCGCCGAGTTGTGATAGACGATGTCGGCCTTCGGCGTGTACATGGCCGCATACAGTTCGCTGCTGTTTTTTAGATTGACGCTTGTACAGGTATCCAAACCGTAAATTTTCAGCCGCTGCGGGTCCTGGGTGTTATTGTTCATGTTGCTGCTGTTCTTGAATTCGATCTTGCCGCCGACATAAAGTGTCAGGGACGAATTGTTCGATTTGGAGATATCAAAATCAACCGAATTGCCTAAGATGACATCCCCGACCACGTAGATTTCCACCTGGCCTTCAATGGTCACTTTCTTACTATTACCCAGATTAATCTTATCATACTTTTTCGATGTTTTTATCGTCGCATTCTTTTTCAGTGTGCCGCTGCTGGGAAGCGCCTGTATATGGCTTGGGACCACGACCGATGTCAGTTCCGCCGGTTCGGGCATGGCGTAGGTCTTGCCCTTGATCTTTATTGAATTTCCCTTATTGATCACGATCTTGGGATCGCCACCTGCACCGACAGCGACGTCGCCGTAAATGGTTATCGAATTTTTAAGATCGACCGCACCTTTCTGTGTACTGTTGGTACCGACTTTTAAAACTTTATTCTTACTTGGGAAATTATACCCTGAGATCTCGGCGGAATTTTTCAAATCGATCGCTTCATCGCCGAAAACGGCAAAATCGAACGGCCCGCCCAAGTGCAATGTCGAAATCACATGTTTTTGGACCGGTCCGGATGTGCCGAGGCAATCGATGGTATAGCCATTGGTTGTATCGCCGGTAACGGTATAGGTATAAAGCGCATCGGCATTCGGCAGGATTTCGTTGTTGACGACCGGCAGATTTACATCCGACCAGGGTTTGACTTTTACCTTTTGATTCATCAGATACAAGGCCTTGACCAGTCCGGCATCGGCGGCACACTGGGCCTGAACACGCTGGGTATAGCGAATCGCATCCACCCGCCCGCGCAGTCCGACCTGAAGCAGCCCGATACCCGTCACCGAAAGGATGACAATCGCAAACAGCACCATCACCAATGCCGAGCCGGTTCTTTGTTTCGAATTATCCTGCCGTTTCATTTTATGTTCCTCTGCTTAAGAGTTATGCAAAACCGCACAACTGACGGTCTGGACGGTCTCTGTGCCATCGGTCAGGCTTAGGATCATCATGTATCGATGCGCCCTGACTGATAAATTGACAGCCCGACACGCCTGAACAGATGGTCTGAACATCCAATGTGCTCTTGGGGTCTAATTCACCGTATTCGAGCATTAAACTGCCATTCAATACATAAAAACGGGCATAGCGATCCAGCGACACGGCCGCATCGCTCGAATAATATGACACTTCAATCCATTGGCCGGATGGGTCAATATCGAATGATGCGCGGTCGGCTTTGCGGACGATCGATTGAAACGTCAAATCGACAACTCGATTATCCACGACAATATCGCTGTAGGCCTGAGCGTATGTCCGGTTAAAGCTGTTCTGGCTGTCCACCAGAAGGACACCGACCCCGATCACAACCACGACCGATGCAACCGAAGCGATCGCCATTTCGACGACGGTAAACCCTTTGTTTCTGTTATGCCGTATTTTCATCATACCGCTAAATCAGTGTATAACTGGTTAACTGAATCGATTTGTCCGAGTCTGCCAGAACCGAATCGTTTCGATTCTCCTGGGCCCACGACACAATCACATGCAGGGCGCGCATATCGCTGTTGATATCGTTATAGGCCAGCGTCACATAATAATTGCGGTCATTGAGAACCACGCGGTACCCGCCGATCAGTGTATAGCCGCCGGGCTGAGACGGCCCGGCCATTGCGGTGATGCTCAGGTTGCCGCCAAGATGCGTTACCGGATCGTAATTTACGTCGCCGCTGTCGCCGCGCCAACTCTCGCAGAACAACAGTCCCAATCGCGTGGCGGCAAGTCTCATTTCGGCCCGCTGCGTGTCAAGGGTCGAATAATACCGATAGCTCGCAGTGCCGAAGACCGCGATCGATAAAACCGAAATCGCGACCATCACCTCGATCAATGATAAACCACTCTGATGATAACGTGTTGTTTTGAATCCCGTCCGCATCTGGATCAATATACTCTCATTTAAAGGTATTATGGGAGGTGCTTTGATAAGCACCTCCCGAGAGATACCTTAAGGTCTTTCTGTCTGCCCCTTACGGCGTCCAGTTGCCGGCCTGATCCAGCGTATAGGTCGCCGGATTCAGGGTCGTCGTCGAAGGTGTACAGGTGATCGTGAACGCCAGCGGGTCCATACTGGTGACGCTGAAACTGAAATCCGCATCAACGAAGTAGGTCCCGGTCAGATCACCGGCGGCAAAACCCAGACCGGTCGCGCCAACACCGAGAATCGTGGGGGCTGCGCCGGTGGGGCCTTTTTCCGCGTGATACGCGCGGATCGCCGTGCCGATGCTGCCCATCATGGCCTTGCCTTCCGACCACTTGGCGGCATCGATACGACCGCGCAGGATCGGAATGGCCACCGAGGCCAGGATCCCGACGATCAGGATGACCACCATCAGCTCGATCAGTGTGAAGCCTTTTCTGTTCTTCATCTTACATTCTCCTAAAAAAGTTAACTTTTTTACACTCATTCGTCTTATCATTGCGACGAAACAATCATTTATCCTGCTATCCGGCCATATCACTCATCGTGAAGATCGGCAGGTACAGCGCCAAAACTACCACCAGTACGATCGCACCGACCGTCACGATCAGGATCGGCTCTAACAGCGACATCAGCGTATTGATCATGGCATCGACTTTGCGTTCGTAATAGTCGCTGGTCCGATCCAGCACGCGGGTCAACGAACCGGATTCCTCGCCAATCTCAACCATCTTGATCACCAGGTTCGGGAAAAACGGAGACTGATTCATACTCGCCGAGACGCTCATGCCCTCGACAATACTTTCCCGCGTTCGGGCAATCGTTGTTTTGATAATATCATTGGCCGACATCTGACCGAGAATATCGAAGACTTCCAGGACCGAAACGCCCGCGCCGATCAGGTTGGACATCGTCCGGCAGAACATCGCGATGAACGCCTGTGCGTAGATCTTGCCGAACAGCGGTAGGCGCAGCACCAGCTTGCTAAAGAAGATATGGCCTTTTTCGGTTTTTTTCACGAGCACCACCGCGGTTACGATTGTCAGCAACAAAACCCCGATGACATAATGCAGGTTGAACCGCATCAGATCATAGAAGCCGACAAACGCCTTGGTAAAGGCCGGAAGATCGCTGCCGATCTGATCGAAAATCACCATGAACCGCGGGACGATAAAAGCCATAATGAAAATGACAATCAGGATAATAAAGCCCAACACAAAACAGGGATAGCCCATCGCCCCTTTGACCTTTTTGGCGAGTTTGTCGCGGTTATCGTAATATTCGGCGAGTTTGCGCAGCGCTTCGGCCAGACTGCCGCTGGTCTCCCCGGCTAAAATTATGGCACAGGATATCTGGTTAAAGATATGGGGAAATTCAGCGATGCTCTCGGAAAAACTGCTGCCTTTTTCCAGCTTTTCTCGAATTTGGCTGAGTACCCGTTGCAGGCTGAGATTTTCAATATCGGCACCAATGGTCTCGACCGCTTCGGTGATCGGAATGCCGCCTTCGACCATCGTCGTCAATTGCCAGCAGATCGCAGACAGGTCACTGGATTTGATGCGTTTACGACGGGCCTTGCGGGCTTTCTTTTTGATTTGAGCAGCGATCCGATCAACGGAGATCGGGATCAGGCTTTGCGATTGAAGCCAGGCAACAACATCGCCGCTGGTCAGCGCCTGCTTGACACCTTCCTTTTTCTGGCCATCAAAATCACGTGCAATATAACGATACGTTTCCATAGTCAACCTTGCTCAATTAAATCCGTCAAACCACCTGTTCGGTTAAACCGTCGTTATTTCAGTTCTCGAAAGCTATCGACGTTATATCCGGCTTACTTAATCAGATAGATAACCGATAGCAGCAATGCCAAAAATAATCGCTCAAAAACCAAAAAAACCCGTAAAAACCACAGCCGCTCAACGTCCTTATAAATCATCCTGCAGTTATCGGGCGTTAGCTTTTCTTGTCCGCATAGGTAACCCGCAGCACCTCTTCTGCCGTGGTGCGGCCGGCCAGCATTTGCTGCACGCCGCTTTCGAGTAGTCCGCCGTAGCCTTTTTCGCGAGCCATAGCCCGAATCGCCGATTCAGACGATCCTTCGACCAGTTTTGCTCGCATATCGCCGGTAATCACTAAAAATTCGAAGATCGGCATTCGGCCTAAATAACCGGTGTTGCTGCAGGCCTTGCAGCCCTTGCCCTGGTACAACGTATGCTTGGCCGCTTCGGCGGGATTAACACCCAGCCGAGCGAGTACTTCCTCGCTGACCGTTACCGGTTCTTTGCATTTATCGCAGATCCGCCGCACCAGACGCTGCGCCACGATCATATTCAGCGACGATGCCAGCAAATACGGCTCGACACCCATATAGACCATGCGACTGATCGCACTGGGCGCATCGTTGGTGTGGAACGTGCTCAAGACCAAATGGCCCGTCAACGAGGCCTTGATCGCAATATCGATTGTTTCCTTGTCGCGAATTTCACCGATCAGGATAATATCCGGGTCCTGACGCAGGATCGCCCGCAAGCTGCTGGCGAAGGTCAGGTCGATCTCCGATTTGACCTGGATCTGGTTGATTCCGCCGAGGCGATATTCCACCGGGTCCTCGACCGTGGTGATATTTTTGGTCGGATCCTTGAGATAATTCAATGCCGAATACAGCGTGGTGCTTTTACCGCTGCCGGTCGGGCCGGTCACAACCACGATCCCGTGCGGCAGCGAAAGAATCTGTTTGAATTCCTCCAGCCGACCCGGATCGAAGCCGAGTTGGTCGAGATTATGGTTGACCGCACCGGCATCGAGGATACGCATAACGATTTTTTCGCCGTAAATCGTGGGGATCGAGGATACACGCACATCGATCTGCCGTCCGGCGGCCCTGAATTTGAATCGGCCGTCCTGCGGCAGTCGCCGTTCGGCGATATCCATCCGCGAAAGAATCTTGATTCGCGCGATCACCGCGGCCTGCATATTGCGCCCCGGCGGTACCATCTCGCGCAGCACGCCATCGATCCGCATCCGGATCAACATGGTTTTTTCCTGCGGCTCGATATGAATATCACTGGCCCGGCTCTTGGTCGCCTGGCTCAGCAGCAGATCCACAAACCGGATCACCGGCGCCTGTGAGGCCATTGCCTCGGACCCGACTTCCGGTTCATCCTCTTCGTCTTCCTCGGGAGATGTCTCGGCATCGACTTCCAATTCGACCAGATCCCGCAGACGCTGCTCCTCAATATCCGAACCGTGATAGACCGCTTCGATCGCCTGGCTGATCTCTTTGGGCGAACTGAGCACAATCTTGATTTCACGTTTGGTCTTGAGGGTAATGGTATCAAGGGCCACTACATTCAACGGATCGGCCATGGCGACGACGATTTTTTTGCCTTCTTCACCAATGGCGACCAGATGAAACCGTTTGGCGATGGATTCGGGTATCAGACGCGCGACCTTACCGTCGATGCGAGCGATATCGTCAATTCGAATATGCTGCATCGACAGATGTTCGGCCAGCGCACCGGTAACTTCCTCGTCGCGCAGCACCCGCATGCGAAGCAGCACTTCACCCAGCCGGCCGCCTTCGTCCTTTTGCTGGTTCAGGGCCTCCATCAGCTCGCGCCGATTAATCAGACCTTTATTGATCAGCAGTTCGCCGAAAAGCAGGTCGGATCGCGATGCGGTTTTTGGGGAAGTTTCTTTCGTCGCCTTCATCTAATTCCCTCGTGCTTGTGTCTGGCCATCTTTCATTAAGTTTCTCCGAATTCATTGAATATCGCACGCGGTCAGCCTGGACGGCAAACCTGTCCGATGTCATTTAAAGTATAAGATAAAAATCCATTTTTCAAAAAAGATGGAGCGATGAATTGGTAAAATCGTTGAATAATATGCGTTGGTTTTAATGACCGGCGCCAAAGCTGTTTTTTATCGGACATGTAACACTAAAATTAAAAACCCCCGTCAAACAAATGCCGCCGTAAATAAAAAACCGCTGGTTTTACCCGGCGGTTTTGGAATACTCCATTTTAAATATCTTCTGTCAATACTGATGGGCGTCGCTGCCGAGCGTTTCAACCGGCAGAACCACCTTGTCTTTGGCTACCGAACCGGCTTCGATGCGAATCGCAGCGATATCGATATCCAGCGTCATCCGGATACGGCCCTCGTCCATATTGATATGTTCGTATTGCAGACCGTCGGCCGAATCCAGTCGGGCCGCCATGGCAGGCGATTCATCGAGCAGCGCCAGTACCGCTTCGAGGTTCTGGCGGACCATCATTCCGCAGATATTCAGCCGGTTATTATCCTTGGCCACCTCCAGCATATCGTCGCGGATATTATCCTTGATGCGTTTGAGGATTGCGATGCGGCGGGCGTTCTCATCGGCATACGGCTCATCGAGCACATCGCTTTTGATAATCATCTGACAATCGAACAGCAGCCCCTCCCACGGCTCGACAAAAAGGAATTTTGGCCGTTCGTCCACAATGAACAGGTACTTGCGTTTGGCCCAGAAATCATCGTCGTCGAAGGTCACCATCTTGAACCATCGTTTGACCGTGTCCTTATTCTTTTTCTTCTCGCCGTAAACAGCAACCACACTTTCGCTCTGGCTCATCAATTCGTTCGGCTGAAGCTGCATCATCGCCAACACATCGGCACTGCTGGTTTCACCCAACTCGGTCATCCGGTAAGCCCGAACGATCTCAGCGATGGCCGGGGCGTCTTCGGGGGTGAACAGTTCAACCGTATCGCTGCAGCCCGCCAGGGCCGCGGTCAGCAACCCCAGTACTGCGATCACTCGTTTCATGGTTTTGTCCTTTATCTGAAGCTTAGACTTCCTTGGATTTGATCCATTTCATCATCTTTCGCAGCTTGCGGCCGACATCTTCGAGCTGGCTGTCGTGGTCTTTGTTATACAGTGCGTTGAATTTCTTCAGGCCGCCCTGATATTCATTGACCCATTCCTTGGCGAATTCGCCGCTGGTGATCTCCGAAAGGATCTTTTTCAATTCCTTTCGGGTTTCGTCGGTGATAATCCGCGGGCCGCGCGACAGGTCGCCGTACTCGGCCGTATTGGAAATACTGTACCGCATATAGCTCATGCCGCCCTGGTACATCAGATCGACGATCAGCTTGACCTCATGCATGCATTCGAAATATGCGATCTCCGGCTGATAACCCGCTTCGACCAGCGTCTCGAAGCCGGCCTTGATCAAAGCCGTCAGCCCGCCGCAGAGCACCACCTGCTCGCCGAAAAGGTCCGTTTCGGTCTCTTCCTTATACGTGGTCTGGATGATGCCGGCCCGCGCGCCGCCGACGCCGTTGCCCCAGGCCAGCGCGATCTGCAGTGCATCGCCGCCCGGATCCTTTTCGACTGCGACCAGGCACGGCACGCCGCCGCCTTTTTCGTATTCGCTGCGAACCAAATGGCCCGGGCCTTTCGGGGCGATCATCACAACATTGACATCCTCCGGCGGGACGATGTACTTGAAATGAATATTGAAACCGTGGCAGAATCCCAGCGTCTGGCCCGCCTTGAGGTTCCCGGCTATCTGGCTCTCGTACACCTTGGCCTGGATTTCATCCGGCAAGGTCACGATGATCAGGGCCGCATCGTCCATCGCCGAAGCAATATCCGAAGGCGAAAAGCCGTGTTCCTGGGCCAGTTTATAGTTGTCGGTGCCCTCGAGTTCGGCGACCGCTACTTCGATCCCGCTGTCGCGCAGGTTCAGGCTGTGTGCATGGCCCTGGCTGCCGTAGCCAATCACCGCCACTTTCTTGCCCTGCAGGGCGTCCAGCGGGGCGTCATTTTCGTAATAAATCGTCAGTGCCATAGAATCAATTCTCCTAAGCTAAGTATTGCGAATCTTGATTTTTTACCGATTTGGAGCCATTATAGCCAACCGCTTCCAAATTGCAAGAAACTAATGCACGAACTCTTCTTACGGCTTTTTGTTCAGTAATTGGCCGAGTTTTTTGAGCTGCGCTGCATCTTTCTTTCGAATGCTGCCGGTATGATCGGGCGCCATACTCAAGAGCACATTGCTGGCACCGCGGTCGTAGGCCTGCTTGATCCATTCGTACAGGTCCTCGGCATCCAACGGCTCGCTGGCGGTAAACGACTTTCCCGATCCGTAGGTAAACCAGCTTCCCGCACCCAGGTGCGTTTTTGCCACGCTTTCGCCTTCGAAGATCTGTGAGACCGGCTCGAATTCGAACGGCAGGTAATACGTTTTGCCCTCAACTTCACGGTTCGGCTGATGGCCTTTTTCCGGCGGCAGCGTGATTTCGCCGTTGAGCACATCGGTCGGGAAATAATTGATCTTCGTACCGTCCTGAACGTGCTGATTCATAATCACGACCGTCTCGGGCTGCAGATTCTTCAACAGATCATAAATTTCCTGCGTGGACAGATCATTGGGCCCCCAGTATTTCATATCGATCCAGAAATACGGGATCTCGCCGTAGTTGGTCGCCAGTTCGCAAAGCTGTGCGAGGATGATCGCCCGTGCGTTCGGGTCCGGCTTCCATTGCCCGCCCCAGAGACAGTAGTACAGCCCCGGCGCGATCCCCGCTTTGCGACAGCTTTCGACATACGCACCGACCACATCGGTTTTGACCGGACTGGCGGCCACATCAAAATCCGTTGTCGGGCTGTCCCACAGCAGAAAACCCGAGGTGTGCCGGGTCGTCAATACCGCGTATTTCATGCCGGCCGACTGCATCGCCTCGGCCCAGCCGGGAACATTCAGATCCGTCGGGTGATAGATATTCGGATCGCTCGCCAGGCAGATTTCCTTGCCGGAGAACTGGTTGGTGTTATACGAAATCAGCGCGCCGAATCGATACGATTCCCATCGTTTGATTGCCCCGGTTTTCTCGGTGGCCGGGTGATGATGTTTGGAAAGATTTATGTTGTACGTCTCAAGGGTCTTGCCATCTTGTGAAATGACTTTGAGTTCCGTCAGGCCGTCTTCTCGTAATTTCTCGGTTACCTTGATTTGGCCCATGGCCATCTGTCCGGATACAAGCAAAACGAAAATGATACAGTTCTGAATTTTGTTTTTCATACCAAATAC
>CAZFDE010000038.1:0-23570 GCA_964517795.1 uncultured Pirellulales bacterium
CATGTCGTAAAGCACGTGAATCTCGCTTTCTTTGAATTTCCAACGGGTCGTCAGAGAAATCCGACGTGAAGCCATTGTTTCAAGGGTTCAGGAATATGCCACGCTTACGCCGCAAGAGAAAACGAAATATCTCGATCAAATGATCGACGAAATGGAGGCCCGGCGAAACCAATTTCGACAAATGCGTCAGAACGATCCGAATCGCCCGGAAGGCCCCAGACGCAGTCCATCCCCCGACCGTATGCGGGAGAGACTCGACCGGACGGATTCGACCACCCGTGCGCAAATGACCCAGTTTTTGATGGACCTCAGGGCGCGCCGACGCCAACGCGGAATGAGCGATCCCGGCGGCCGCGATAGACGATAATGACACCCTGAATGACGAGATATACCCGAAGGCCTGCAACAAACGAGTTACGAGGCCCAAGCACCGGGGGCCGAAATTGTAGGGTGGACCTTCAGGTCCACGCGTTTCGAGTTACGCTTGTCTCGCCAACCCTATTGATTATGAGTGAGAGAAAATGGCACTGAAAATGTGCATAATTTATTGCAAGATCAAGAATATTATATTCAGTAATATAGGGTAGATTGACACTATAATACCCATGACGGCGAAACAATCTCACTTTTTTCGGGAAATATCCGGTCATGATTCATGAATCGCATTGAAAAATGCGAGGATATTTTCTACCGGTGTCGGAGCTTGAATATTATGAACACTGGCACAAACAAAGCCGCCGCCTTTGGAAAGGATTTTGACGTTTCGTTTTGTTTCTTCGGCAACCTCTTCGGGGGTACCAAACGGTAGCGTCTTTTGGGGATCAACGCCACCGCCCCAAAAAATCAGTTTATCCCCGTATTGGGATTTTAAGGTCATTAAATCCATGCCTTTGGCCGAGAACTGCACCGGATTGATGACATCCACACCGCTATCGATCAGATCATCGAGGAAATCAACAATACAGCCGCATGTGTGAAAAAACACTCTCCAGTTGGTATTCTTATGAACCCAATCATTAAATATCTGATGACACGGCTTATAAAGTTCGCGATAACAATCCGGTGAAATGAACGGCCCGGTTTGAGCCCCAAAATCCGTCCCGCTGACCGCAATAACCGCGAGTCTGTCACCAACAGCCTGACGATATAGCTCAAGGTTCTTCAGGGTGATCTCAGTCTGCATATCAAAAAACTCTCTAACATATTCGGGGTGATCGTAGTGGACCATGATCCAGTCACTATAGTCGCGCACTCCTTTTGGGTGTTCCAGCCATGCACCCGGGATATGGAAAATATCGCCAACACCACCCAAAAAGAAATTGCCGAAAACGGCACAGTCTGTTTCTTCATAGAGGCGTTTCGATTGTTTTTCGTAATATTCGCAATCTTCCTGGCTGAAAACGACATACTGGTCCGCATAGTCCTTGCGGGCATCATACTCGTGATCGATGAGATTTTCCTGTCTCATGATATTATCAAAATAAAAACCATCCGCCGGCATTTTCGCGCTGGGCGGCACACAGGTATTGCCTTTAGGATAGGCGTAAATCGTACCATCCTCGCCATACCTACACTCAAATCCGCCGCCCATGAGTACCTCGGTGCCGTCCGGCAGCATCCATGGTTTCCAGTCCTCGTTCTTGTAGCCCAGCAATGTCCATGGACTGTTGAGCCCGACAACATCGCCCCCGATAGCTCCGATGACATCCGGCTCAACCAGGCCAAGCATCATCATGGGCTCATACACTTTTACTGTTTTATCCGCCAGGCCCAGGGCCTTTCGAAGTCTATGCAGTGCCGATGCCTGAATTCCCGTTGTTACACACCCGCCCAAATCCACCGGAACTCGGTCCGCTTCTTTATGATCCAATGCGGCCAATATTCTTTCTCTTGAGTTCATTATTTTCACCCTTTTTGCTTTTCCTGATTCATTTTCCAATAGGTCCCCACAACAAAATAGATAATGGTCGGCACGATCAGCACCTTTTTAAACCATGTCCATGTGTCCTGATAATCTTCCGGCTTGGCCAGACATACCATCATCGGCAGGACCAAACACGCCAGCAACGCGATGACCGTTACAACTGCACTGATATGCTGACTGAATGGTTTTTTAGATTCATCCGAGTTAGTCCGTGATACTGATTCCGGCCCAGGTTGTTCTATCTGCGAATCCGTATGCTCGGAGGCAGATGCTTTTTTAGCACCCATCAGGCCTGCAAAAACGATATAGGCGACAACGGTGAATATCCAAATCGGAATAAATAAAAAGAACAGATGCATCGTCCCGCTCTTCCAAAGATAGCTTGCCAGTGCAATCGCCGCGATCCATGTCATCGCGGCCGGGATATTGACAATCTTATTGGTGTGCCCCGCCCAGTATCGCGTAAAGCCAATCTTCGGAAAAACCCAGTGCTCTGTTGTAATAATCGCGCCGACCGGCATGAGTAATATACCATAAATCCCAATAAAGTTCAGCATCTGACTAAAAACGAACGGAAAACACGCAATAGCCGTTGTAAATGCGCCAACTACAATCGTCACCATCCATCGCGGCCAGTTTGGCGTTACTGCCTGGAACGCCAGCCCTGACTGATATAATACGAGATTGGCCGTCGTCCATCCCGATATCACCACAGCCAGACAACCGCAGAGCCCGAGCACCTCGAATGCTACCCCGCCGGGATCCAACTGTGTCAGCGGCTGGTTCAATGCCACTGCCGCGCCGGCTCCCAATATTCCAGCACATATCCACGCAACATAATGACCGATGAACATCCCGGTCCACGTCTGCAGACCATAGATGCTCTTTTTGGCAAAACGAAAAATCGCCATATCCGAAAGCCCGATGTGCATAGCCAGATTGCATATCCACGCAAATGCTACAATATGCCAAAAACCGATGTTTTCACTGTTCTTTGCTCCGGTCTCTCCGGTCCATACAGCTGTTTTGAGAATCGTTGACAGATCTTCGACCGACCGAACTCTCTCAATCCCACAATACTGAGCTAATAACGGAATCACAACCACTGCACCGGCAAAAAACATAGCGATCATCCACGGCGAGCAGATGGAGGAGAAAACAGCTAACCGCTTAAAACCAAGAACGGCTATAAAAATCATAACTGCACCAACTAATAGCACGATCAGCACAAAACGAATATCTGTCGGATACCACAGCGTCTGCGCTGGTATATTAAATGCCAAGCGAACCGCAGATGCAGAAACAGTTACCATGCAGCCGGCAAGAACGCAAAACAGAAGCGCATTGCAGATATTATAAAAAAAAGCCAGCAAAGGCCCACCAACCTTATGCAAATACCAATACAGTGTCAAACGGGTCTGGGTCGCAATCGGTGCACAGACCAGTGTCCATGAAAGCACTGCCAGAACATTACCAATCAAAAGACCGACAAAAATGTCCAGCAGTTCCGCACCCCATGAGACAAAGAGCGAACCGACGACAAATTCGGTTGCCGCGATATGGGCACCCGCATAGGTTGCGGCAAAATACCCCCAACCACATAAGCGGTTCGATGAGACGGGCTCTCTGTCAAACTCATAGTACGTGTCTAACTTCTTCGCAAAATCCAAATGCTTACCTGCCATATTTTCACCTTTTTACAAAAGACGCCAAGCACGCTATCATGCAGAAATCTGTTTTCTATTGGTTCGCGCGAAAACTTCGTAATGGATTCGATTTGCTGAATTCCACTTTCGGCACATTGTTGATTTTTAGCCAGGTCTTGTATTCTCTGCCTTCTTCACCGATGGAATCGAAGTCACCCAGGTCGATATATGTACCATCAGGTTTGCATATTCTTACCGATACGATATTTTTGTCATCGTCTAACAGTTGGACCTTCATGGTATTGACATCGAAACAGTCATAGGCGTACATCTTCTGGATCCAGACCCAACTGTCTTCGGACGTCTCGTTTTTCTGGCCAAGAACCGTCAGTTTGATGGTATGTGTGCCGGGGCCCAGATCGGTTTTAGTCCAAATCAGGTGTTCATCGGGCTTGGCTGAATAAAAATCGATCAGTTCGGATTCGACACCGTCTAATTCAATCCTGGCTTTGCCGGCCGTTTTGTTTTTATTCATAATCAGTTCGATAGCATCGCCTTCGAAAGTAAATTCAGCAGTTGCATTAGGTTCTTTACTTCGATAATAATGACCTGTTCCGAGCCACTTATCTTTCCAATCGCCCGTGAATTTCGGTTTGACATAATCATCTTTGATTCGTTTTGCGAGCAGCACAGGGCCGCGAAAGATCGACACTTTGCCCTCGCACTGTTTTTCCCCGGCCCAGAAATGCAGCGACATATCCAGTTTGATCTTGACGGTATCGCCTTTTTTCCATTTTCGGCCGATCGGCAGATACGTTCCCGCTGAAACATTTTTGATTCGCTTGCCGTTGACCTCTACGTATGTTTTAGGTGACCAATGCGGGATCCGAAGCTTCAGGTCGAATTTGACCGGTTTTTCGGGCAGGACATGGATCGCAATGGTACCGTCGCCGGCGGGATATTCGGTATCCTGTTTTAGGGTTAGGGGGATACCTTTGACTTCTGTAGTCATTCGTGACGGGCCGTAGTAGTTCAGGGCCAGACCGTCATCATCAGCCATCAATGCCCATTCACTGAGCAGGCCGAAACCCCTTGCCATATTCGCATGACAGCAATTCAGTTCCTCTGAACCGGGGCGCTTTTGCCATATATGGCCGCTGGTAAATGGGACCTGTCTGCCGTCCATGGGGGTGTTGTAGGTGCACTCTCGTCCTGACTTGAACTGGTAGCCGGTGATCGCGTTGGTAAGCGTCAGTTCCAATTCATCGGCAACGATCGAATTGCCGGTCAATTCGAGCATGCGAACGGACATGGCGGACCAGGCAACGTTGCAGCAGGTTTCGATGGCTTTGAGGCTGTAGGGATTTCCGGCCGCAGTTTCGCCGGAACTGAAACCGCCGGTGTTATGGCGATCGTATTGGACAATGCTCCACCATAGGTGCTCGAAGGCCTTTTTGTATTTTTCATCACCGGTAATGTAATACATCTCGGCTATTCCCAGGACCGGATGCAGCGCTTCCCAACGCGCCAGAGGAGATTGATAGAATTCTTTGCCCTCCATCGCAATATTGATATAGTTACCGCCTTTTGGAAATTCGTGGTCAACGATCTGCTTGGCCAATTCGAGATATCTGTCTGTGCCGGTGATCTTATAAAGCATGCAAAGCGTTTGCAGAGGGGCGAGGTTTTTCTCGCTGTCACGGTCTCTTACCCAGGAGCCGGGTTTGCTGAGGAAAGTATTGCAGAACAGATCGCCTATTTTAATCGCGGCGCTTAGGGCGTTTTTGTCGCCGGTATAGTCATACCATTTCAGAAGGCCCAGCATGACATGGTAGTTGCCCCAACTGTCCCATGTCCAGCCGTCATTAGGATCGGTTACCGGTATCGGAGGCTCAAAATTCCGCCTCACCCATTGATCATACTCTTGCCATTGTTTGAAGCTGAGAGTGTTGGGGGCGGTACCGGTCAGTTGATACTTTTTCGGCCAGGGGCCGAGATAGCCGTCGTCGGCCTGGTATTCGATCAATTGATCGACGAAACCCTGCAGGTAATTTCTCAATTCCGGATCGTTTGTCAGTTTCAAAAATTCGACGGCGCCGGTGAGGTATTTGCCGGCAAATTCACCGGACCACGGAAGCAGATTGTGGGTCGGTTTTTTTTCGCGGTCCCTGAACATCGTTAGGATAGCGGGGTTCCTGTCCGGCATGGTTTTGAGCCAATTCCCACTAAGCGCTTCGAGATATACATCAAGGTTGCCCCTGAATTTACTATCAACAAAAGATATCGACCTGAACTTGGGCTCGGCAGTAGTATACGCTTCAGCTCCCGCTTTCTCTTGAAAACCCAATAAACCTATCATCAATATACAGAGCAATGAAGCAGAATTCGAACACATTGTTAAATCCTTTCTTTAGAATTTTTACGATTATTTCATTTTAACACCATCCCTATTGATTATGATTGTGAAAAAATGACACTTTAACATATCAATAATTTATTGCAAGATCAAGAATGTTATTCTGTTGCAACTGTTTTTTTATGGCGAGCGTCGTTCGGATTCGGTGGCCTGTTTGAGGATTCGTTTTTCACGCATCGAAAGACTGTGGATGCCTTTTTCGTGGACTTTTTTGAGGATGCGATCAACTTCCAATTTCAGCATCTGCTGTTTTTGATACTGTTTTTTTGAGGATTTCTGTCTGAATCGCGACGTCCACTGTTGGCGCCACGGTCCGGAGAAAACATAGACAGCGCCGGCCGCCAGTCCGGCCAGATGGGCCGCATCGCCGCCGGCATTGTCGGCCCGCGAAATAATCGAAATGATATAAAGGACGGTCAAGCCGATCGCGGCCACGCGGATCGGGACCGGGAAAAACAGGATAAAGACCACAAACTGCGGGAACAGAATCGCACAGGCCGCCAACAAACCCAAGATCGCACCGGAGGCCCCTTCCATCGGTCCGACACCGAGAAATCCGATATTGGCCAGCAGGGTATAAAATAATCCGCCGATCGCGCCGCAGGACAGATAAAATTTCAGGAATCTTTTGCTGCCCCAATGCCGTTCAAGCGTCGGCCCGAGAAAATATAATCCGAGCATATTCACAAATAAATGCCACGGCTCCCAGTGCAGAAACTGATAGGTGATCAATCGCCAAACCTGGATGCTGTGGAGAAAATCAACCGGTAAAACGGCAAACCAGCGCGCGAAACCGGATTGGTTGCCGCTGGCTCGGGCATAGATCGCTTCGAGGATATATATCCCGATATTGAGGATCAGCAGCCATTTGACCATGTAGGTCGGCCGGGGGAAACCCAGCCGCATCTGCGGCATCGAATGATAACCCTGCTGGTATTGGTCTCGTGTATAGTCTCTGTCGTATAAACCCATCGATTCTTTCAATAAAACTAACTATCTATGTTACTTCGGACTTTTTGCTTTGTTCGTTTGAAACCGATTTAATGCCGCTAACAAAACAATCCCGAAAATCACCAGTCCTGCGCCGATAATCTGCGACACCGTAAAGCGGCCGTATTCGTAGGGATTGTCGTCGCGCACAAATTCAAGGAAAAACCGGGCCGTCCCGTAAAGCATAAACATCAGTGCAAATACGGATCCGTCCGCCATCAGCGGCTTGCGGATGTTATTTTTGCGTGCGTTTTGATTCCGCCGCCAGTACAGGTACAGTAAGAATGCACAGAACAGCCCGTTGGCCGAGGAATAAAGCTGTGTCGGATGAACGGGCAAGGCGCGATACGGTCCTTCGAGCACCATTTCTTTTTGCTGCGGCGTTAATTCATCCAACGGCTTGGGGTATCGCGTTGCATCGATCCTGTCGAAGGAGTCGATATATTCATCGGGCAACTGCAAATACGGCTCTGGCCGGTTGCGCTTCGGGTCCGAATTAATCTGGCTGATATAGGAGATTGAATTATAGGGGAATCGCACCGCCCAGGGCAGATCGGTCGGTTTGCCGAAACAGCAGCCGTTGAGAAAACACCCCATGCGGCCGAACGCCAGCGCGACGAACAAACCGATCGCAAGGATATCAAGATATTTCCTGATCGGCAGCTTGTGATGCCGCAGGTAGAGAAAGATCACCAGCACCGCCAGGATCACCCCGCCGAGAAGCTCCAGGCCCCCTTCCCAGACCGCAAACATCCTCAAGGGTTGATCTTTGAAATGATCGAAATAGTGAATCACGTAAAACAATCTGGCTCCCACCACGCCGGCGACCAGTGAATAGAGCGAAGCATTGGTGATGTATTCGGGGTTGGGGGTAATGTCACGGCTGAGGCGGCGAATGATCCAAACCGCCAGCAGAAATCCGACAACCATCATCGTACCATAGCTTTTGATGGTCAACTCGGTAAACGGTATTTTAAATAATTCCGGATACATCTGCGATCTCGAAAAGCCGCTGATTCAATTATGTGCGATCCTGAAGGATCTCGTTTTTTTCGTCAAGGACAAGGACTTTCGGCTTTATCTGTTTTGCTTCATCGACGGAACAATACATAAAACTGAAGATAATAATTCGGTCTTTGGGTTTGATCAAATTGGCCGCGGCCCCCAGGATACTGATTTCCTTCGATCCGGCTTCGGCGGGGATCGCATAGGTGGTCAATCGGGCGCCGTTGGTTACATCTGCGATTAGCACCGCTTCGTACGGCACGATCCCGACCGCTTCCATCAGGTCCGCGTCGATACCGATACTGCCTTCGTAATACACCTGCGACGAGGTTACCGCTGCATTATGTAGTTTACTTTTTAATACGCGAATCAGCATGGGTCTTGTCTCTATCTTATTTGATTAATTCGGCTTACATCGAACGTTAGAGTATATCCTATTTATTGGGGATGTCCAGCATTATATTGTCGATCAGCCGCGTTGATCCGATCCTGGCGGCGACAGCGACCAGAATTCGCCCTCCCAGCGACGAAACCGGCTCCAGCGTGTCGGCATCGACCAGGCCGATGTATTCGATCTCGATACCATCGGCCCGCAAAAGCACTTCGCGCATCTGCTGCTCGATTTTATCAGCATCTGTTACATCCAAGTCAACCATTGATCGACATTTTTGCAACGACTGATACAGCACAACCGCATCCTCTCGCTGCTTGGAGTTCAGATACTGGTTGCGGCTGCTGACTGCCAGGCCGTCGGCTTCGCGAACGGTCGGACAAACCACGATCTCCAGCGGCAGATTCAGATCACGAACCATTTTTCGGATCACGGTCGCCTGTTGGGCATCCTTTTGGCCGAAAAAGGCTTTATCCGGCACGACGATATTAAACAGCTTGGCGCATACGGTCGTGACGCCGCGAAAATGACCCGGCCGCGAGCGTCCGCACAGCGGCTCAGTAAGTTTTTCGACCGTGACCCAGGTGCGGTTCTGCTCTGGATACATTTCGTTGACATCCGGCGCGAATACCAGATCGACACCGTGGTCGCGACAAATGACTAAGTCTTTTTCCAGCGGCCGCGGATACGTGTCCAAATCCTCACCGGGCCCGAACTGCGTCGGATTGACAAAGATACTGACCGCCACAAAATCAGATTGGACTTTTGCTTCTTTGATCAGTGACATGTGGCCGATGTGCAAGGCCCCCATCGTCGGAACCAATCCGATAAGTTTGCCCTGATCGCGAGCCTCGCGTACGGCTTTTCGCACTTCGGCTATGGCTTTTGCGATAATCATATTTGCACCACATAAAATCCGATCTGATCAATCAGCCACTCGATGTCGGCGTCTTTGCGGCTGTCGAATTCAGCCATATCCAGCCTGATCACCGGACAAGCCTGCCATTGCCGAAACATCTCCTCATAACGCGTGTTCAAATTCTCAAGAAACTTAATCGCGATCTTTCGCTCATAGGGGCGGTCACGTTCGCGGATTCGCTGATGACACTGTGTCGGGTCACCGGTCAGATAAATGACCAGTACTGGTGAAAGAACCTTGTCGTAGGCCAACGTATAAAAAGATTCATACAGTTCGAGCTGCTGTTGATCGAGCAGTGCTTCGGCGTAGATCAATTCCTTGGAGAATACATAATCACTGATCGCGATTTTGCCGGCGGCGTGCGCTTTTGGCGAAAGCTGCTGCAAGCGCGACGCCAAAAAAAATAATTGCGAGTCGAGCGCCAGTTCGTTTTGGCCGGCATAGACCTTCGGCAAAAACGGATTGGCATCGTACGATTCGAAAATCGGGTCGATATCGAATTGCGATGCCAGCTTTCGGGCGAGGGTGGTTTTGCCGACGCCGATATTGCCGGCGATGCTGACCAGTTGCGGCTTGGTCTTGTCTTTGAAAAAGTCATTGCCGTTGAGCCGGTCGGCCAGTTCCTTGAGCGTGACATCCATAGACGGATGAATCATATCCGGATTCAACTGCGCCAAGCCGCTCATCACGAAACTGCGCAGGTGCATATCCGGATGGGGAATCCGCAGTGTATCCTTATTCGATTGAACGCTATCGTACAGCAGCAGGTCCAGATCAATCGGTCGCGGCTGCCATGTGGAATCCGGCGCACGGCCCAGATCCTTTTCGATCGCCTTGAATCGTTTCAACAGATCCTCGGCGGACAGCGTTGCTTCGATTTCTGCAACGGTATTGAGATACGGCGGCTGGGTCCTGTCCGGCAGCGACTCGGTCTCCAGCAGTTCGCTGGTTCGCTTAACGTCGATGGCGTCACTGTCAGCGAGCATCTTGAGCGCAGCGCGGATGTTTTGTTCCCGCTCGCCCAGGTTCGCACCCAAACCGATATAGCAAAGCGTCGCTGTCGCCATGATCCTCTTTCGTTTATAATTGTGAAAACCGCTGCATCGCCTGCTCGACATTGTCCGGCTGCGCGAACGCCGTCAGTCGGAAATACCCTTCGCCCGCCGGGCCGAATCCCGAACCGGGTGTGCCGACTACGTTGGCCTGGGTCAGGAGCCGATCGAAAAAGTCCCACGAATTCATGTCATCCGGCGTCTTGAGCCAGATATAGGGAGCATTAATCCCGCCATAGACAATATAACCCAGTCCGACCAGTGCATTGCGGATCGTTTTGGCGTTCTGCATATAGATCGCGATCGTCTGCCGGATTTGCTTTTTGCCTTCGAGCGAATAGACCGCCTCGGCCCCGCGCTGCGTGATATAGGAGACGCCGTTAAATTTCGTACAGTGCCGCCGGTTCCACATCGGGTGCAGTTCAATCTCGCGACCGTCACCGGCATGGCCCTTGAGCGCTTTGGGCACCACGGTGAACGCACATCGCACACCGGTAAAGCCGGCCGTCTTGGAAAAACTGCGAAACTCGATGGCAACTTCTTTGGCCCCTTCGATCTCGTAGATCGAATGCGGGATTTGTTCATCGGTAATAAAGGCCTCGTATGCCGCGTCAAAGAGGATAATGGACTGGTTTTCTTTGGCGTAATCGATCCATTTTTTAAGCTGCTCTCGTGTCGCGGTCGCACCGGTCGGATTGTTGGGGTAGCACAGGTAGATCAAATCCACTTTTTTGGCGGGCAACTCCGGTACAAACTGGTTTTCCGCGGTACAGGGCATATAGGCGATCCCGCTGTACTGGCCGGGCCGCGAGGCCACACCGCTGCGGCCGGCCATGACGTTCGTATCGACATAGACCGGATACACCGGATCCGTCACCGCCACGATGTTATCGACGCCGAACAGTTCCTGAATATTGGCCGTATCGGTCTTGGCGCCGTCGCTGATAAAAATCTCATCGTCTTCGATCTCGACGCCGCGGCTGCGGTAATCGTTATCGGCGATCGCTTTGCGCAGGAAATCATAACCGATCCCCCCGTCGTCGTAGCCGCGGAAGGTCACACTTTGCGCCATTTCATCGACGGCCTTGTGCATCGCCTCGATCACCGCCGGGACCAGCGGCTGGGTCACATCGCCGATGCCCATCTTGATAATGTCCGCCTGCGGATTGTCGGCCATAAATGACCGTACACGGCGGCCGATCTCCGGAAACAGATAACCGGCCTGCAACTTCAAATAATGTTCGTTCACTGTCGCCATAACGTCTTTCGTGTCCTTTCCTTACAAAAAATACATCTGCTTCAAAAATTTCGCGCTCGCCATTGTATGCGTTCGGCCGCAACGCGTCAATAAATTCTGCTTCTTTACCGATTCCGACTTCACATTAAAACGTTTTTGCATTACCATGTCCCGCATGAACAGACGAACATTTATCAAAACCGTCGGCGTTACATTCGTAACCGCCCTGCCGTATGGCTGCCACAAACAGCTTGAAACCGTAAAAGCCCCTCAAAAACCGAATGTACTGTTTCTATTTACCGATGACCAGCGGTACGACACGATCGCGGCCCTCGGTAATCGGCACATCAAAACGCCGAATCTCGATACACTCGTTCACGGCGGCACGGCCTTCGAGCGCGGGTATATCATGGGCGGCAACAGCGGTGCGGTCTGTATGCCCAGCCGGGCGATGGTCAATACCGGCCGCAATCTGTTCTCGCTCAAGGCCAGCAGCCGCCTCATTCCCGAATCGATCCCGACGATGGGCCAGGTCTTCACCGAAGCGGGCTGCCAGACGTTTTTCACCGGTAAATGGCACCAGGACACCAAAAGCTTCAACCGCAGCTACGCCGCCGCCGACAACATCTTCTTCGGCGGCATGCATGATCATTTCGAGATTCCGCTTTCGCATTACGATCCGACCGCAAAATATCCGCGTGATGCCCGCGTGGTTAAAAAGGGTAAACACTCCAGCGAATTGTTTGCCGATGCGGCCGTCGATTTCCTCAAACAATCGGATCGCAAGTCGCCCTTCTTCGCGTTTGTATCGTTTACCGCACCGCACGACCCGCGCCAGACGCCGCAGAAATATCGCGAGATGTACGATGCCGAGAAGCTGCCCTTGCCGGCCAATTTCTTGCCCGAGCATACCTTCGATAACGGCGAATTGAAGATCCGCGATGAGCAGTTGGCCGCATGGCCCCGCACGCCGCAGGAGGTCCGCGGCCATATCCGCGATTATTACGCGATGATCACGCACCTCGATGAGCAGATCGGCCGCGTTCTCGACGCCCTGCGAAAGACCGGCCAATACGACAATACGATCATCGTCTTCACCTCCGACAACGGCCTTGCCCTCGGCTCGCACGGCCTGATGGGCAAACAGAATCTCTACGAGCACAGCATCCGCGTGCCGCTGGTGATCTGCGGGCCGGGCGTCGCGGCGGACAAGAAAACCGATGCGATGACCTATCTCTACGACCTGTTCCCGACCCTCTGCGAGATGACCGGCCTAAGCATCCCCGAAACTGTGCAGGGCCAAAGCCTAAAGCCGGTCCTCGACGGCGACTGCGAAATCGCCAGAACACGCATGGTCTTTGCCTACAAGAATTTCCAGCGGGCCTACCGCAACCGCCGCTGGAAAACGATCTATTACAATGTCGGCGGCCAGATGCGAACGCAGCTTTTTGACCTGAAAAACGATCCCGATGAGAAAAAGGACCTCGCCGCCCTGCCCAAATACCAGAACGTACTGGAGAAAATGAACCGCCAGGCGCAGCAGACCATGAAAAAATACGGCGATACGGCCGACCTTTCAAAGCCCGGCTGGGGCGTCCCCGAAATCCCCGCCTGGCCCAATGAGGCAAACTTCACCCAAACCCATACCGAGTGGCTGTAGGTTGTTAAGCCACCAGAGAACACAGAGATATTTTCCTGCGGTTGGGCTGTGCCCGCCATTCGTAGGGTGCGATGAAATCGCACCGAAATCATTCAAATGATGCGTTCAATAACGCACCCTACAAAGCTGGCTTCCTTCTGTTTTCAGCCCAAAATCGGGGACTGAGGGCCGTGGACCGTGGGCCATCAACGAACCACGCCTGTCTCGCCAAAGTCCCCCAAGGACGACGGCGGAAATCACGAACACCGGCAAAATCATCATAATCCGCTTAAAAACGAGGTGTTTTTTAGATAAATTATGCTTGACATTCCAGCCGCCAGCAGCTAAAATAGTAACTTAAGGTTTGGAAAAGACTTATAAACAGGAGTAAAATAAAGCGATAACACGTTTCACGCACTGGAGGATAAAATTATGTCAAGACCTGGTGGATGCCCATCGACAGGAATGAGCAGGTTTTCATGCTCGCAGATCCGTATTCTTAAAAACATTTCAAAATCCATCCCCTCGCTGAACCGGCGAATCAGCGCGCAGTTGCGTATATTGAAAAAGAAAATCAGACCCTGCTGTTCGCCCGTATATCGCAATGCGCTGCTGCAAAAAATAAAATGGATGCATAGTTTATTATCGGTGAGTACGCTAAAAAAATCGGCGTCTGTGTTTTTATTAGAAAGGTGCATAAAGCATAAATTTGTATATATATTTACTATGAAAAAATTAGAAAATATTGTTCAAAAAGTAAAAGATACTTCAAGAAAAGGACTTGAACGAGTGTTAGCTAGTGGTATAATTGCTGTTGGATGTTTAGTTGGTGGTTCTTATGGTGGTGAAATTGAATTTCGTAATAGGGGTCCCCTTCAACCAGGCTCATCAGTTTATATTAAACATATTAATGACTCCTTAGAAGGTGATGATGGTGAAGATTCTTATTACCAAAATTCTTCAAATCCTCTTCAAATTTACTCTGTTAATAATAATTGTGATCCAAATAAATTACTTTGTGATGCAAGAGGAGTTAATAGTACTAGTGATTATAATCTTTTTTTATCAAATAATGGGTTTTCTGGATTAATAAATAACACTTTGGGAATTTATATGATTGATTCTAATGATTTTGAATGGAAAAATATTTTTTTAGGAGATGAAAATGATTCTAATAATATTGTTTTGGATATTATAAATTTTGTTTATTCTAGTGGAAAAAAACCATTGAAGGAGGGTATTCTTATGATTACTATGATTTGGGCCCTTTAGATGGAACAAATACCGGAGTTTATGATAAGAGAAAGATTATAATCAGAAACCACGCAGACTTAAACAGAGACAGAAAAGTTGATTTTGAAGATTATGCTGTTTGGGCAGGGGAATATGGAAAGGATAATGTTTCTGATCCAAATAGATTTGGATCTTATGTTGGGGCAGATGTTAATGATTTAGGGGCATATGCAGATATTGATAGAAGTGGAAATGTTGATGTTAATGATTTAGGTTATGTTTCTTATGAATGGCTTTGGGATGCGCAAGATGCGAATACCTGGTAGCCCAATCCATTAGAAACTTGTCCGGTGTCCGGTACATTATGTCGCTTCTATTCCGTCAAGATTAAATAATCCGTGTAAACTTGTGCCTTAGGTATCCGTGATTAAAATAACACATTCCGCGGCCAATTCAATAACTACTGCCGCGCCATCGTTTCCCGATGACGGGCCACAACTGGCAATTCACCATTCACCGATTCACTATTCACTAATCGGCCGCCCGCATTTCCCTGTGGTCATGGCTATTTAAACTCATTTATCCCAAAATGTCAAGCCATATTCTACAAAAATATCATATTTCCTTTTTGCCCCTATTTTGACGCGGCGATTCGGTTTTCGGGTCTCGCACGGCCGATCCGCAAACGCCCACCGAAACCGATACGCGCCGCGCAACCGTAACCGCTTTACCATCTTTTATCTCGGTGTCCTCTGTGAACTCGGTGGCTCAAAAGAACCGCAAAAAACTTGACTTTTTGAAATAATATGGTATAATATGTATCAACGTGAGGGGCCAAAACCCTCAGGACAAGTGGTGCGATTCCATCAGCACCCTACAACTAAATCTTCGTATTTCGTTCATGGGTTGCGCTGTGCGTATCGTCCGGCGGTCGCGTCCAAGAACGACAAACGTCCAACGCAACCGTTACGCGCCGCGCAACCGCAAACGCTTTACGTTTCGTATTACGGATTTGCTAATGCAGCTCAAAACTCATAATTCACGACTCAAAACTGCCCGCGGCCACCGGCCATGACCACGACAACCGTCAACCGCAACCGATACGCGCCGCGCAACCGTAACCGCTTTACGTTTCGTATTTCGGATTTGCTAAATGAAACTAAAAACTCAAAACTCACGACTCAAAACTGCCCGCGGCCACCGGCCATGAGCACGACAACCGTCAACCGCAACCGATACGCGCCGCGCAACCAAAACCGCTTTACGGTATTTTACTCACTACTCACAATTCACTACTCACTGCGGCCGAAAATCAAATCAATCGCCCGAAGGGCCTCAACAATGCTACTCACTACTCACTATTCACTACTCACTGCGGCCAGCGGCCGCCTCTCCCACAAAAATCTTCCCGGACGACTGCGCAAGCAGCGAACGACAAAGCTTAAAACATGACGGGAAAACATTTGCTTTTCTTTCCAACATGCTTATGTTAATATGTTTACGGTTATTACAGCGGAATAAAAGATGGCTAAGAACCTTACGCAAAAACCGAAGGTCAGTGATTCGCAGCTGATGCAGCGATTCTGCAGCGGCGACGAGGACGCATTCCGTCAACTGATCAACCGCTACAAAAGCGGTCTTTACGGTTTTTTACGCCGCTTTCTCAACCAGCAGGACCAGATCGAGGACGTGTTCCAAGAAACATTTTTACAACTTTTTAACAGCCGCGAGAGCTACGATACCTCCAAGCCGCTGCGACCGTGGCTGTTCACCATCGCCGCCAACAAGGCCAAAGATACGCTGCGAAAACAGCAAAGAACCCCGGCCGTCTCCATCGGCTCAATCGCTGATTCGCAGGAAATGTCATTCGAAGATGTGCTCAATGTACTCAGTTCCAGTGAGACCCTGCCAGAGGATTCGCTGCAAAAAGGCGAAACGGCTGCTCGGGTCAGACAGGTTATAGCGAATATGCCGGAGAACCTCAGGGAAATTTTAATTTTGGCCTATTTTAACAAATTTTCTTACAAACAAATGACTGAGATTCTCAGTATACCCATTGGTACGGTCAAAAGCAGGCTCCATACAGCCGTAGGACGCTTTGCAAAGGAATGGAAGGCATATTTAAAAAAACAAAAAGGAGTGGGCTGAGCGGAAAATGGATATGATTGACACGAAGCAAAAAGAAACATTGTTCGATTATCTGCTGCAGTATCATTTGGGCATCCTCAACGACGGCGAGTCCGGGCAAATCGAGAAAGTAATCATCGCAAACCCCCAAGCTAAAGAACTTTACGCGCAAATCAAGTCATCTTTGGCGCCGATGGACCATTTCGCAGAGCAAGAATGCCCCGACGAACTGGTTGAGGCAACGGTATTTCGGCTAAAAAACACCGCCCGCAGCAGCGATCTTCAGCTCAAATCGCTGTTGGAGCGAGAGCAGGCACGAAGCGTATTTTCACCGAAAAAAAGGTATTGGTTCCGGCTTAGCGAGATGGCCGCGGTCGCCGCGGTGATCATATTCGTAGCGGGTGTGTTAATCATGCCGCTGAAAAGTATGCGCCAGACGGCGTTTCGAAAGCAGTGCGAATATCAGCTTAGCCATATCTATACCGGGCTGAACAATTATATCAGCGATAATGACGGGCAACTGCCGCAGGTGGCAGCCAATGCCGGGCAGCCGTGGTGGAAGATCGGGTATCAGGGAGATGAAAATCTTTCCAATACGCGTAATGCATGGCTGCTTATCAAGAACGGATACGTTCAGCCGAAGGATTTCGTCTGTCCGGGCCGACGCGAAGGTAAAAGCGTACAGATCGATCCCGATCGTGTTTCCGCGTATAACGATTTCCCCTCCCGCAAGTACATCACCTACAGTTTCCGCGTATTGGGCAAACCCTGTACGATGGACAAGATCCAAGGCAAAGTTTTGGTAGCCGATCTGAATCCGCTATTCGAAGAGTTGCCGAAAAATTATACCGAGCCGCTGCTGGTCAAAGTCAATGAGGAACTTAAACAGATCAACAGCTCCAACCACAACCGCCAAGGACAGTCGGTGCTGTTCTGTAACGGATCGGTTAAATTTCACAAGGACCGCCAGGTCGGCGAATCGCTGGACGATATTTTTACGCTGCGGGACACAAATGTGTATAAGGGCTTTGAGATCCCGCAATGCGAGCGAGACGCTTTTTTAGCACCGTAACGAACTGTTTTATTCACTTGATGATCGTTACGGTTTTTTGATTCAAGGACTTTCTACCGGCTTGGGCTGTTTGATCGTTCGATGTCGCTGCAGCACAGATGCATTTTCACGCACAAAATCGAGTCCGCGGCCGGTAACAATTTCTTTTTCTTCGCTGATAAAATCGACATGCTGCAGCAGTGCCCATGCCGAATTGTTCCAACTCATCTGATAGCCTCGCTGGTGGGCCTGGCGTTCCATTTTCAGGCGTTTATCCTTACTAAACACCAGATAATCAAGTGCCTGGGCAATCTGCTCGACCGATGGCTCGCCCGGATCGACCAGAATACCTCGGGCATAGCGGCCGATCATCAAGCCGGTACGGCCGGGCCGATTCGATAACAGCAGTTCCAATGCGTAACGAAATTTAGTCGCGATCGCCACGCGGCCGGATCCGACCGTATCAGCCAGGATACCGCTTGAAATTTGTTCGGTCCCCAGATACGGCAGCAGCATCGCATTGGTCGCACCGTACAGATCCAGCAGCAGCGGCTCATCGATGAAGCGATCCAGGAATATCAGTTCATAATCCTTGATCCGCGGATCGGGCAGGTCTTTGACGGTGATATGTTTAAGGCCGGACTGCTTGGTTGCACACTTTATTGTTTCGCAATAGTTCTGGTACGGCCGACCATTATCGGCTTTAACAAAATCCGGATGAGCCTGACCGGCGACCAGGTAAACGACCTTTTTACGCTGGGCCGGCGAACAGGATTCCGAGAGGAACAACCCAAACGCGCGAATCCCAAATTCGATCCCTTTGCCGGGTGAGAGCAACCCGACGGTGGTGACCAAAAACCGATCGTCGAGACCGAGCCGCTTTTTGATCTCGAGCCGATCGTATTGCGAGGGGTGGCTCATACGAATGCCGTGATCGATATGCTTGAGTTTGGCATGTTCGATCCCATACGAGGATGATTCGAGGATATGGATCGCGCTTTCCGTGGTAACGATCAGGCCATCGGTGTGGGTCGCCAGATCAACAATCGTTTGACGCTGATGGTCATCGGGCTGCTCTAACACCGTGTGCAAATACACGAATGTCGTCAGTCCTTTTTGGTTCAATGCCCTGGCCATATTAACGAAATTGCGGCCGCGACAGTCATTACCCTGGGTATCGGGATCGAGACCGTACTCGTGCTGAAGTAAAACAACGGTGGGGTTTTCAGACTCTTTTGCACGAGTTACTATATCCTGGGTCGCCTGAACCCAGGAGAGTGTATCGTATTGATCGATTACCAAATCAACGGGGATGCTGTACGGCAGTTTGTCTTTGTCGATGGCAGCGATGCGAATATGTCCGATCTCGCCGGTAAAATGCTCGAGCGCATTGGCCAGATCGCGCGAAAATGTCCCGATGCCGCACCGTCGCGGCGGATAAGTACTGACTATTCGAATATTATACGGCATTTTCTCCTCTTTCGATTTACCGATAGTATATATTCGAAATAACAATTCGTCAAGTATTATCCGGTACACCCGTGCCGGTGATATTATTCAGGCATACTCGTGCATTTCGCTGTAACCGCTCCAGGCCGACACGGTGGATCGCCGATCCGGTAAATAGTCGGTCAAATTCCCGGTGTGTCATACGCAGTACAGCCCGTGGATCAATTGCAGCCCATTGGGGGTGGTAATCCAGATCTGCCATATCAGACACAGGGGCATTGCGATTATAGGGACAGACCGTGATACATTCTTCACAGCCATATATGCGGTGGGATACGGCCGAGGCTGCATCCGGTGAAATTTGCCCTTTGTATTCGATCGTGAGATAATTGATACATCGGGTCGCGTCGAATGTCCCATCTTTTTTCAATGCATCATTTGGGCAGGCTTTGATGCATCGATCACACCGGTCACATAAACACGTTTCGACTCCATAAGGCTTATCAGATTTGAGGTGCAGATCCGTTATTAATTCACCGAGAAATACCTGCTGGCCCCATTGATCGTTCGTGAGCATATGATTTTTGGCGAGAAAACCCAGACCCGCTTTTTGGGCCAGCGCCCGTTCAGCTAACGGGGCGGTGTCCACACATATCTTGAACTTCAAATTGTCAGCGATATGATCTTTGATCCAGTTTGCCAGCTGGTTTAATTTCTCGGTCAGCGTTTCATGATAATCGCGGTATCGGGCATAAGGCGCAATTTGTCCGTTTTGATCATCGCTTTGCGGCGCTGTCGCTGGCGGTTTGTAGTTCAGACCGGTTACAATGATCGATCGGGCATTTTCAAGCAAAGATGCCGGACAGAATCGCTTATCCGGATTGCGTTGAAGATACCCCATTGTTCCGTGATACCCCATCTGGAGCCAGCGGGTGAAATAACTCGTCTGTTTCGAGTCTATCGGCCCGGCGTCGGTGATCCCGACAAGCGAGAAACCGATTTTTTCGGCCGTTTTTTTTATTTCTTCCTGGCGATCCATCATTGAACCTATACGCATTAATCGAGCGTTTATTTTTGTGAAACAATTGGTTTTATAAAGCATCGCTTCAATTCATCATACCGCAGTATTCGGCACACTTCGATCATTTCACACTGATTAAGGAGGATGCGGGGCTGACACGGTCGAAATAATCAACCGCCCGAACTTTGTAATAGCGTTTTTGACCGAGGGGTTTAGAGTCGATATATGCCGCAGCAATTATATCGGATTCATTGATACGCGTAAACGGGCCTATAGGTGTATCGCAAGCAAGGATTTCATATGTTTGAATAAACCGCGAGCCGCTATCGAATAGTATCAGAACATCTTCATGCTCCGGGATTAAACCGGTGAATTTTTCCACGTAAACATTTTTGGGAACCGCCGGCCCGCATCCCGGATCGGCACTGAGAATAAGAAAAGCCGTCGTGTGCAACGGGATGCTCAAGGATGTAGTATAGGTGTTTGATTTCAGGTTTTCCAGTGGCTTTGCGAGGATCAGTTCATGCGTATCTCGCAACAGAAGAATTTGTTCAGGTGTCAATTCTTTGGGGGATCCCATCGAACACCACGTGTTATGTGCATTGGCATAGTCGCGGTCGATACGATAGAGTGCGATTTTGCCGCGATCGAACGGCAGATTTTCAAGCGTTATGTTTACGGTGTAGAGACCGGATTTTTCGTGATCGCTGTCATACGCATAGATCATCACAGCCACCTGACGATCACCTCTTCGTGTGGGAAATATTGCGACCGGTGTTTGGAAGTTTCTCTGAGTCTTTGCAGGTGTTATTTTCAGCACCACATCGCCCAACAGCGATTGCGCGATCATCTGATTATGCACCGCTTGTTTAATAAGCACGAATTTGTCTTCTGAGCCAAACCATTTGAAGTGCGTCCGATGGATCCAGTCCCCGACAAATGCGTTATCGTTGGCCAGACGAAACGCAATCCCTTTGTCATGAATCAAACGGTAATAATGTTCGGCCGTCTGGCGTGCGATATAAGCCGCATACCAGTGATGCGCGCGATAGGGTTTGTCCTCGTCCTTCCAGCAGCATTTGACATCCGCTTCGTTGTTGATGACCAGTTTATCCTGAAAATACGGATACGTTTTAAGCATGCGGTCCACCACGGCAATTCCTTTATCCACTTGTCGAGGCTGCTTGCCCTTATAATGATAGGAAACAAAATCAATGCGCGTTCCTTTTTGCTGAGTGAAAAAGTTTGTTCCGTTTACACAATGGTCCAGGAGACCGCTGATATATTCCGAATCACTGCGTGCCGTACCCGGTCCGCCGAAACGAAGTGCGGGATCAGCCTCATACAGTCCGGCACTGGATGCATCATAATAATTGTAAAATTCCTCGAGATCCCATTGCCAGCGGTAATCACCGTCCGGTTCGTTCCAGGTCTCAAAATACCATTTACGCACCTCCGCTTGGCCGTAACGCTTTTTGAGATGAATCGCTACATCTTTGATGAGCCGTTTCCATTGGCGAACCTGATTGGGATCGCTAAAATCAGAAAAATGCTTTGAGGGATTTCCCATAATCTCAAAGAAAGGACGTTGTCCACTTTTAACGATTAAATCGACAAACGTATCAAAACGGGAAAAATCGTATTGCGGAGACGTCGTGTCCATTGCTGAGACATCGATAAGGTCCAGTAATGAATGCGGCCGCTGATACAAACAGCCCTGGTGAGGGATCGAGCCGATCAGCAGCATGTTCTGGCGCTGCACAGCAGTCGAGTAATCCATTGCAAGGCCGGACGCATTCCAGAACATATCCATGTGGCCATAGGGTTCTGAACAATCCACTGTATATTGATAATTCGCAGCAAAACCGACAACACCATTGAAACACAAGACCATCAACACAATATATTTGGTTGTACCGAAGTTCACATTACTCATACATGCCTTCCTTTTTCGATTTTTTTCTTCCTGGTGATCCATCGTTCATCGTATTGTAAATTATCCGAGAAAGGGATTTCTACTGAAGATACCGGTCTTGGGGTGAATGTGCCTGTTTTGTTTGCGCCATACGATCGGACTGACGTCCATCATTCGCTTAAAAAAACTGCGAAACAGCGGGGCATCCGAATAACCGAATTGCGCGGCAATTTGCTTTATGGGCAAATCCGTCAGTATGAGCATTTTTTTGATCTCATCTAATCGCACATATCGAATATAATCATGGATGGATGTTCCCAATTCCTGTTTGAAATGACGCTCCAGCGTACGTCGCGACACCAGCATATTTTCGGCAACTGTGGAGACAATAAGCTTATCCTGTAAATGCTGATGAATATAATCCACAGCTTTGGAAACGATCGTATTCTGCACCGCCAGCATATCCGTGGACTGACGCGCCATCACGCCGACCGGCAAAGCATAAATCATGTTGGTTTTGGGCTTTTTCCCCCGCATCATCCGATCCAATACGGCCGCAACTTCATAGCCCTTCTTTTCAAAATTGACGGCAATACTCGAAAGCGGCGGATCGGTCATTTCACAGACCAGTTCGTCATTATCAACGCCCAATACCGCCATTTCCTGCGGGACGGCAACGGCTGTCTCCCGTGCGACTTCGAGAATCTGCCGTCCGCGATCGTCGTTACAGGCAAACACCGCTACCGGCTTGGGCAGCGATTCGATCCACTCCCTGAGCGGCCCAAAGTCATAATCCCACCATTGATCCTGGGTTTGCACCGAGCCTTGATAGACATTAACCTTAAAACCGGCCTTTCGAATATACTTTAAAAAGCCATCGCGGCGATCAACAGACCAGCGATATTCCCCAAAACCACAATAGGCAAAATAGCGGTAGCCTTTTGTGAGAAAATGGCCGGCCGCAAGTTTTCCGATCTGGTCCGAATCGCCAATGGTATTAACACACCATGACACACACGTACTCCGAGGGGAAATAACACAAGGGACCTCGCGAGGTAACTGGTTGATCATGTCATCATCCATGATATTCGCAATAATCCCGTCGATTTTCCACTTCATGATCGTTTCACGAATTCGATTTTTGTGAAACCAGGGATCAAAATCTCCCTGATTGTAATAGGGCTGGCCGGGATAGATTCTCCATTTTTTATGCTGACGCACGTAAGAACCAATACCACTGAGATATTGTCGTTCTGCAGCCCGACATGCATAGATTAACACTAATACATTTTTGCGATCCACTAACCAACGTCCTCATCTAATATGTCTGCATTCTATATACTACCTGCTGAAGTGGATTACGTCAATTCTTCTGATATGCATCGCTTCAAACACGCTTACAGCGATATTCGACACATTCCAATCATGTATGATGAGTCAGGGAGGATGCGGAATTGACACGGTCAAAACAATCAACAGATCGAATTTTACAATAGTCTCTCAGTACTGTCCCATTAACTTGAGACGTAATTAATATAACTATATTTACTGCATA
>CAZFDE010000039.1:0-22669 GCA_964517795.1 uncultured Pirellulales bacterium
GGCAATCTGGTAATAGGGATCTTTTTCGGTGAGCCGGGCCGATCCGAAGATCGATACGGCCGGGCCGACGGTGGAAAGCTCCTGAAAACCTTCGGTAAACTCGGCCATGATGCGGAACATCCGCCACAGGTCTTCTACGGGTCGTTCGCCGATTTTATCTGTCATGGGTATCCTCCAGTACGATTACCATAATTCGGGTTTATTGGCTGACGGGCAGTGTTTTGCGATCGGACAGTTGTCGCAGTCGGGCTTTCGGGCCTTGCAGACATTGCGGCCGAGATTAATCAATAGATGACTGAACAGCGTCCAGTTTTTTTTCGGGACGATCTCGTTGAGGTCGTATTCGAGTTTGACCGGGTCGTGCGTATTTTCCGAGAGGCCGAGCCGCCGCGAGAGCCGGATGACATGCGTATCGCAGGTGATGCCGGGAATGCCCCAGACGTTGCCAAGGACGCAATTGGCGGTCTTTCGCCCGACGCCGGGCAAAGTCAGCAGTTCGTCCATCGTATTGGGGACGCGGCCGTCGAAATCCGCAACGATCTTTTTGCAGGCGCCTTTGATGTTTTTAGCTTTGTTGCGATAAAAGCCGGTCGATTTGATATCGTCTTCGATCTGCCTGGTATCGGTGTTGAGCCAATCTTCAGCAGATGTATATTTTTTATAGAGGTCTTTGGTGACCATGTTGACGCGGACATCGGTGCACTGGGCCGAAAGGATGGTTGCGATCAGCAGTTCAAGGGGCTTGTGGAAATTCAGCGCGACTTTGGCATTAGGATAGGTTTTTTTGAGAATCGGCCAGATGGCCTTGACCCGCCGGGCAGCTTGTTGTTTATCGACCTTGATTTTCTTTTTCACGCGTTTTTTGGCCATCGTCATCCTTTACAGGTCCAAGAGAACTTCCTTGAGGTCGTCGGCGAAATCCTTGCCGCGATAGCGGATGGGTTCGTCTTTTGCGGGGATATGCAGGATGCTGACCGGCACGCCCGGTTCGTTATAGACGTTTTTCAGGGCCTTGGCGGCCGGGTAATCGCGGGCGGTGGTATCGCCGCGGATCGTCAGCACATTTTTGTCTTTCAGCAGATCGGCAAGCTGCTTGTCGCCATAGACATGGGTCGCGACCCATTTGCAGCTCAGACACCACTCGGCATCGAATTTGATCAGGACGGGTTGGCCGTTGTCGATGGCGGCCTGAATTTCGGCGGCATCGTACGGCTGCCAGTCGATGGGTTTCTTTTCGGGCCGAAAGAGATATACGCCGGCCGCCACCACCAGTGCGAGAGCGATCAGGCGAATGATTATTTTTCGGGTAATCGGGGTATTGTGGGTGACCCAACTGCTCCAGATCCAGATGCCGGTGCTGATGACGACGGCGAAGTACAGGACGCTCATCTGCAGTTTGTCGGGTACGGCCGCAAAGAGCCACGCGGCGATCCCGAGAAAGATGAAGCCGACGGCCTGTTTGAAGGTTTCCATCCACTGGCCGGCGCGGGGCATTTTCTGGAGTAATTTCGGCATCGACATGAGGATCGCATAGGGAAAGGCCATACCGATCCCGATGCAAAGGATGGCAATGGTCGCCAGGGCCAGGTTCTGGGCCTGTGCCCAGGCGAAGGCGGCGGCGAGGATCCCGAAACTGCAGGGCGTGCTGAGGATCGCAGCGAGAAAACCCATGCCATAGGTGCCCGCGTAGCCACTGCCGGAGGTGGTTTTGCCGGTGACCGAGGACGGCAGAGTCAGGTTAAACAGGCCGAACATGAACAACGCCAGTACGACCAGCAGGATGACCATGCCCGAGACGAATACGGGGCTTCGGAACTGATCGCCCCACTGCATGACAGTGCCGAAGAAAAGCTGAAGGACGATGTTGAGGATGGCCAGGGCCGCGAAGAACGAGATAATGCCCAGGCAAAAGACCAATGCCATCGTTACGGGTTTTGATTTTTTGTCCTCAGCCTGTTTGACGACTCGCATGACGACGATCGGCAGGACGGGCCAGACACAGGGCATGAGATTCAATAGCAGTCCGGCCGCCAGAGCCGTCAGCAGTGCGGCCCAGAGAGACAGGCTCGCCCACTGCTGTGATTGGGTATCGGTCGGGCCGGCGGTCACGGCGAGGTTGGGTTCGTTCGGCGGTTCGGGTACTTCAAAGGCGGACGGTTGGGGCCGGGGTTCGGTTTTGTGCGGTTTGATGGTAATCACGGCAGCGAGTGTGCCAAAATCGGGAACGCGGCACTGGACATCCGAGCAGACCGCCCCTTCGATAGCGATCGTTACGGGGACTGTTTGAATCTGATTGGGATCGAGCGTGATATCTTCAACCGTAAACGGTAAAAAGACCTTGAAATCGCCGCTATAGACCTGAAGCTGCTGCTGCAGGGATTTATCATAATACAGATGCGATTCGGGGAATACCGGTTCCCTGAACCGAACAGGCCCGTTGGCATCGGCGGTGACTTTGAGGTTCATGCCGCCGGGTGCGGTTTCTTTGGATGCATAGAAGTGCCAGTTGTCGGCGGTCTGCAAATGAACGGCGATGGCCGAATTACTGTCCGGCGAAACAGTTTCGTGCTGATTGACGGCCGTGATGGTGACAATATCGAGCGTGATCGCATCATTCGGCTCGGCGGCCATTGCGGCCGTGCACACCCATATGGTCGCCAGCAGATATCGCCAAGCCAAAGATTGTCGTATCATTGGATCATCCTTTCCAATGCATTTTATTGCGATTCGTTTTTTGGCGGTTCGCTTTTGCCGCGCGGCTTCTCAGTTTGTTTTTCCGGCGTATCGTTTGTTTTTTTCTGTTCGGCCGCGAGCAGATCCGCTACGGTCGGCTTGTCGAGCTTGCCGCCGTCGAGGATCAACTGGACATCCCTGGCGTCGAGCGTTTCGTATTTGAGCAGCGCCTGGGCGATCGACTGGAGCTTGTCGCGGTGCTCTTCGATCAACTGCCTGGCCAGTGTGTAGGCCTGATCGATGACTTTTTTGACTTCGGTGTCGATCTGCTCGGCGGTCTTTTGCGAATATTCCTTTTCGCCGCCCATCGGGTAAAACTGGTTAGCGTATGCCCCGTCGTCGTCATAGCTGATGGGGCCGAGATCTTCGCTCATGCCCCAGGTCAGGACCATCTGTTTGGCGATGCGGGTGGCCTGCATGATGTCGGACTGGGCACCGCTTGAGATATCGTCGCAGAATATGGACTCAGCGATGCGGCCGCCGAAACAGACCTGGATCTGGGCCATGCAGTAGCCGCGGGTGTAAAGCGTGCGGTCTTTTTCGGGCAGTGCGAATGTCGCGCCGCCCATCGGCCCGCGCGGGATGATACTGACTTTGTGGAGCGGGTCGGCTTCTTCCAATAGTGATTGAACCAGGGTGTGGCCGGCTTCGTGATAGGCGGTGATCTCTTTTTCTTTCTGGTCGATGACGCGGCTTTTCTTGGCGCGGCCCCAGCGGACTTTGTCACGGGATTCTTCGAGGTCGGCCATTTCGATATAGTCCTTGTTGGCCATGGTCGCCAACAGTGCAGACTCGTTGATGATGGCGGCCAGGTCCGCGCCGCTGAACATCGGGGTGCCGCGGGCGAGCCGTTCGAGGTTGACATCCGGGCCCATTTTCATATTTTTAGCATGGACTTTGAGGATCTCGACGCGTCCTTTGAGATCGGGCAGCGGCACGATTACCTGCCGGTCAAACCGTCCGGGGCGTGTCAGGGCATGGTCGAGAATATCGCCGCGGTTCGTTGCCGCAATGACAATAACCTGATCGTTGGTATCGAATCCGTCCATTTCAACGAGGATCGCATTGAGAGTTTGCTCGCGTTCGTCATGGCCGCCGCCGACATAACCGGCGCCGCGTTTGCGGCCGATGGCGTCGATCTCATCGAGGAAAATAATACAGGGGGAATTATCCTTGGCCTGCTTGAACAGGTCGCGGACGCGCGAGGCCCCGACGCCGACAAACATCTCGACAAAGTCGCTGCCGGAGATGCTGAAAAACGGCACTTCTGCTTCGCCGGCGATGGCTTTGGCCAGCAGTGTTTTGCCGCAGCCGGGCGGGCCGATCAGCAGTACACCGCGCGGGATTCGACCGCCGAGACGCTGGAATTTTTTAGGGTTCTTCAGAAATTCGATGATCTCGGCGACTTCGTCTTTGGCTTCTTCGACACCGGCAACATCTTCGAAGGTCACCTGGACCCGGTCTTTGCTGTGCAGGCGGTGTTTGCTGCGGCCGAATGACATGAGCATGCCACCGGCTCCGCTGCGCATATTGCGTAAAAAGAGGAAATAGAAAATCCCCACCAACAGCAGGATTGGCAGGATACCGCTGACAAAGACCTGCAGCAGCCAGTTGATTTGCTTGAATTTGAATTTGACCTCATTTTCGAGCAGCAAATCCGAGAGCGTTTCGCCGACGACTGCGGGATTATAATTGACGGAAAAATGCTTGGGTTCTTTTTCCTTATATTCGCCGGAAATCTCGGTATCGCCGATTTCTACATTTTTCACCTGGCCGGCCTGAACCTGTTCGACAAATTCATCATAGGTCAGCGTTTCGACCTGTCGCCAGGGCTGCAGCAGGATCATCACCGTCAACAAGACCAGCGGGATCAACAACCAGTTAAACGGCGGTCTTTTGCCGGTTTCGATTTTGGGTTTTTGGCCGGGGGGGCCCTGCGGTTTCTTGGGCGGTCGGCCGGGGGTTTTCGGTTTTTTATCGATCATTCGGTTTCCTATATAATAGCTTTACCATGTTTTTTCCATCATCTGTACGATTTTGGCGGCCAAAATGTTTGCCGCAAGGCGATTGGCGTATTCGGTGCCCTGATCCTGCCAATGCGAATAGGTGGACGAGGCCGAGATTTGCTGATTTTCCAGCAGCAATCTTCCGGTTTGCAGATTTTTCCAGTTGACCACAGCGGTGATCGTTAACTGGTTTTCGAGCGAACGCCCGACATTTCGTTCGGTGGAAAGCGAACTTTCGTCGATCGAAATGATCTGCCCGGTCAAAACGGTACCGGCGGTGTCTTTGGCGGCGATCTTATAGGGTGTGGATACTTCGATCCGCTTGGCCAACGCATCGGTCAGGATATATTCGGCGCCGCGCCGAAAACTGCGGTTTTCGAACATTTCCAGATAGACCGTTTCGATGGATGCGTCGTACAGATTGTCATTACTGTAGCCCTGACAGCCGGTCAGGCACAATGCGGCAACAATCATTGACGCGCAGCCAATAATCGCAAGATGTTTTTTGGGGTAATTCATTCGATCCTCATGGGAACCATGTTCTGCATTTTTTCTTTGGCCAGTTCAGCCGCTACCGAATCGGGCCATTGATCCAGAATCATCTGAAAGTAGAGTGCGGCGGCCTGTAAGCTGCCGGTTCGCTTGTAATAGCATCCGACTGCGTATTGTTTGTAGGCAAGCTGTTGCTCGATCTCTTCGAGTGTGGATTCGATGCCCAATTCCTTCGCCTCTTGCGGATACTTTTCGGCATATTCCCGGTAATAGCTTTTGGCACTGATCAACGGCGCATCGGTGAATTTAGGACCATTGTACAGTGTATGTTTGGTTTGGGCCATTTTCAACAGGGCCGTTTTGCCGGTTTCACCGGTCGGCCAGCGGGTGTAGATCATGGACCATTGGTCATATGCCTGATCATATTTTTTGCGTTTTTCAAACATTTTTGCCACCTGAATCGCTGCCTTTTGCGCGATCGGCGCATCGCCGGCCCGGTCGATGATCTTCTCCATCATCCTTTCACCTTCGCTGTACCCTTTGACCGGAATGAAGGCCAAGACGTTGTATTTTCGACCGCGCAGATATTCACCGGCGATATCGAACTGTCGGCTCAAAACAGCATCATAAAGCCGGGTTTTAGGATAGGCGTCCAAAAATTCCTCATATTTGTCAAATGCATGGCGTAATTTGCCGTTGGCATACAGTCGCTCGGCCTGGAAAAATTCCTCCATTTGTTCGGTATCTGCCTGGGGGAAATCCTGTTTGAATTGAGTAATTGCAGTTTCCAGCTCTTTCGGGCGGCCCTGCTGTACCCATTGTTTCATATTGGCTACGGCCAGCAGATAACGGTCCTGCGATTCGGAGAGCGCGCGAATATCCAAGTCATCTTCAACCACATACGTTTGCTGCGATACGGCAGAAGCTGTGACGATCAAAGCGATCAGGCCAACCACCCATTTTATATTCATCGTGTATATCCTTCCTTGCACTCTAAACAGCCATAATTCACATGATTATACCGCTTATCGAACCACTTGCAAAGCGTTAAGTTTACCTAATCAAAGCTTTTATCCGTCCAATTTATTATCTCTGACATCGGGTCTTACGGTCTTAATCCTTGACATCAAAGACATGGTTTTTTAGTATGCCATGTCTATTTTAACATTCGAAAAGGATCAATGCAATGTCAGACAAAGGTCAAAAAGGATATCGAGATACGCTGAATCTGCCGCGAACCGAATTTTCGATGAAGGCGAACCTGGTGCAGAAAGAGCCGCAGATGCGCAAGCACTGGCAAAAAAACGGTCTATACGGGCATATTCGCCAAGCCCGCCAGGGCAAGCCCGTTTATACGCTGCACGACGGCCCGCCCTATGCCAACGGTGATATCCACATGGGTCATGTCATCAATAAGGTACTCAAAGATTTCGTGGTCAAATATAAGACGATGAGCGGGCTGGATGCACCCTATGTGCCGGGCTGGGACTGCCACGGCCTACCGATCGAAGCCAAGGTGATGACCGAACTGGGCGAAAAGCTCAATGCGATGTCAAAGCTCGATGTTCGAAAAGACTGCATGAAATATGCGTCCAAATATGTCAAGCTTCAGAGCAGACAATTTCAGGACCTGGGTATCCTGGGCGATTTTGACAATCCCTATCTGACATTTAAGCCGCAATACGAACAGGCGATCTTAGAGGTTTTCGCGGAACTGGTGGATAAAGGGCTCGTCTTTCAGCAACTCAAACCCATTCACTGGTCGGTGGGCTGTCAGACCGCATTGGCAGAGGCGGAGCTGGAATATAAGGATATCTCATCGCCGAGTATTTTTGTAAATTTTCAGGCCGAAGCTGAAAGTGTGAACCGATTGAAAGAAATGGGCCTGGTCGATGATCAGGTCATCGATGCAAAAGTCTGTTTGATGATCTGGACAACGACACCGTGGACGCTGGCAGCTAACCTGGCGATCGCCGTGCATCCGGACCTGGAATATGTCGCCCTGTCGTATGAGAAAGAGGGTCAGTCGTTTGTGTCAATTCTGGCGGCCGAGCGGCTGGCAGCGGTTTTGGATGCGGGCGAACTGGCGGACGGACAATATACTGTCAGCGATACGCGGGTCACGGGCAAAGATCTGGCGGGCTTGCGGTATCAGCATCCATTTATCGATACCAATCCGACCGACACGGATGCCTGGATGGTGATCTCGGCGGACTATGTTACGACCGAAGACGGGACCGGACTGGTGCATACCGCTCCGGGCCACGGGGTCGAGGACTACATTTCCGGCCAAAAGCATGAACTGGCGGTTTATTGTCCGGTCAAGGACGACGGCTGCTATGACGATACGGTGCCGCAGTGGCTGGCGGGCAAAAATGTGCTCGAAGTGGACAACGAGGTCAATGCCCATCTGCAGGAAACCGGTTTGCTGTTCGCTCAATCGACGATCCGGCACAGTTATCCGCACTGCTGGCGCAGCAAGGGGCCGGTGATTTTCCGGGCGACCGAACAGTGGTTTGTCAGTGTTGACAGAAAAATCACCGATACGGGAAAGAGCCTGCGTGAATTGGGGCTGCAAACCACGCCGAATGTCCAATGGATCCCGGCATGGGGCCAGAAACGGATCGAGGGGATGCTCGAATCGCGGCCGGACTGGTGCATCAGCCGACAGCGAAGCTGGGGTCTGCCGATCCCGGTATTTGTCAATTCACAGGGCAACGCCCTGTTGACCAAAGAATCGGTTCTGGCCGCAGCGAAGCATATCGGTCAGAAAGGATCCAATGCCTGGTTTACCGATTCACCGAAAGAAATCTTAGGTGACGATTTCGCCCTGCCGCAGGGTTTCTCGTTTGACGATCTTGTCAAAGAAGAAAATATTTTCGATGTCTGGTTCGAATCGGGCTGCAGTTGGTATGCGGTCGCCCATAAGGCGGGCTGGTCGATCCCGGTGGATCTCTATCTGGAAGGATCGGATCAGCATCGCGGGTGGTTTCAGTTGTCACTGCTGCCGGCGCTGGGGGCATTCGGACGTGCACCGTTCAAAGCGGTATTGACACACGGCTTCACCGTGGATGAAAAAGGGATGAAACAGTCGAAGTCCTTAGGCAATTATGTCAACGCCCAAGATGAGATCAAAAAATATGGAGCGGATATCCTGCGATTATGGGTCAGCAGTGTGAATTATCAGGAAGATATCCGCTGCAACGACGAGTTGATCGGCCGCACGCAGGATGCATACCGCAAGATCCGAAATACGCTGCGGTTTCTATTCGGCAATATCAACGATTTCGATCCGGCCGATAGCGTGCCTTATGCGCAGATGGACCCGATCGATCAATGGGCGCTGCAGCAATATCAAACGCTGGTGGCTAACGTTCATCAGGCATACGAAGGATTCGTCTTTCACCGTGTCTTTTCGCTATTGTATAATTTCTGCACGATCGAGATGAGCAGCATCTATATGGATGTCCTCAAGGACCGGATGTACTGCGAAGCAGCCGAGAGCCCGAATCGACGAAGCGTCCAGACCGCGATGCACCAGATTCTCGACGGACTAATCCGGATGCTGGCGCCGATTTTGGCCCATACGGCCGAGGAGGCATGGTCGGTGCTGAAATTCAAATCCTACGACGTCGAAAGTGTTCACCTGACCGAGATGCCGCAGGCAGATCTGTCGATCTGCACGGAACAGGAGCGGCAAAAATGGCAACAACTTATGACACTTCGCGACGAGACGCTCAAGGTGCTGGAGGATCTGCGGCAGAACAAGATCATCAACAGCAATCAGGAAGCATCGGTCACGATCCACAGCAACGATCAGGAAACGACCGACCGCTTAAAGGATTTTGGACTGGACAGCTTTGCAACGCTGTGTATTGTCAGCGAGGTCAATCTGGCAGAAGATTCGGATACGCTGCGGATCGAAGCGGCCAGGTGTACGCATCCCAAATGCCGGCGATGCTGGAACTTCCGCCCGCAAGTCGGGCAAATTGAGGGCCATCGCGACTTGTGCGAACGTTGTGCAAAAGTCGTTATATCATAAATCTAAAATAATCAAACTGACCGATACAACCTGTTATATCCGCGCAAAAAGGGGCCCAGATACACATTTACAAGTATAGATTCGAAGCTTTCACGAGAATAAAAAAAGTTCCTATGTCATTTATGCACAAGCACATAATATGTGTTTTAACATAAACAAAAGTCGATTTGAGTAAATCGAAACAAAATTTTAATTGAACCGAACCCGTAACGTTTATTATAATGTCGGCACCTTACTATATTCGAATAATTTTATTAGAGGGAGGATTATGAGCACACTGTTATACATCAAGATCTCGCCGCGGACGGGCCGCTCGCACAGTATCGCCGTAGCCGACGCGTTTATCGATGCCTACCGCACCAAAAATCCCGACGACACGATCCAGACGATCGACCTTTTCAAAAAGGATCTGCCGCCCTTCGATCTAGATGCCGCCAACGCCAAGTACAAGATCCTGCACGGCAAGGACCACGACGACCGCGACAAAGCCATCTGGCGAAATATCGAGGCGGTCATCGACGAATTCAAATCTGCGGACAAATACGTCATCGCAGTACCGATGTGGAATTTCTCCATCCCCTACCGGCTCAAGCAGTATATCGACATCCTCGTGCAGCCCGGCTATACCTTCGGCTTCACTGAAGACGGCCGGTACAAGGGACTGGTCACCGGCAAACCGATCTTGGCAGTCTATGCCCGCGGCGGCGAATATACCGGCGAACGGGCTGCGATGGATTTTCAGAAATCCTACCTCGAAGCGATACTGGGCTTTATCGGCTTTGAGCAGATTGAATCGGTCATCGTCGAGCCAACCCTGGCCGAGGGCCCGGATGTCTGCAAAGAAAAACAGGATGCGGCCGTCGCAAAGGCCCGCGAATTAGCGGCAAATTTTTAGCAGGTCGAACGTTTAATACGATCGGCGGTAATAGTACGGGTAGGGATAAATTCGCTGCACGGCCGAATTGTTGATCAATTCGCGGTTGCGTTCGATCTTCTGGTTGAGGGTCTTGATCTGATCGTTGACCCGTTCCTCCATCTGCTCAAGGGCCGACAAAACAGTGTCATAGTTCACCTGATTTTGCCGGACTGTTTCATTGAGCGCCCGAACCGTTTGCTGCATTTCGGTCAATGTGGTGCTGACCGTCGTTTCAAGCGTTTCGAGCCGGTTCTGGATCTCAGCCTCGAATTCCAGTGATTTCTGCTCGGCACGCTGGGACACCTCGTCCAGCCAAAGCTTCCGCTGGCGGCGGACCTCGGCCAGCGCCTGTTCGATCTCAGCGAGCTTGTCCGCCGGCGGTTGATCGAGCTGCTGAAGATAGCTTTTGGCCATATCGTAAGCGCGAATTGCCTGGATGAAATCGTCCGGGTCGTTGCGAAAATCCCATGTTCGCGCGAGGTAGTACTGTGCCAGCTCGATATAATATTGGTGGGCCGGCATCCGCGAAATTTTCAGCGAGCGGGTCTCGATCTCCTTGCGATGGCAGGTAACGAGCCGCAGCCGCGAGCCGTCACGGACCTCCAGGGTCATTTTGCTGCGGTCGTCTTCGATAATTCGGCCGGATACGAACGTCCCGTCCTGAAGATAGAAATCAGCCATCTTGAAAGCCTCATACTTGGGCCGCGAACGCAAATACTGGACATATTCGTTTTGGTCCTGAATGCCCGTTCCGAGCGATGGTTGATCCTGAGCAACTCCGCCCGCCGAAACGATCAGGATCCACAGGATTGCCGCGATTGCTGTCAATCTATTCATAGAGCCACCTCATATTCTAAACTACCCTATTATATAGCCAACGTGCGGGAAAAAGTGAGCAATTTCCTTAAAATTGGGCAAATGTAATGATATAAACCAGAGAACTTGCCCTGTTTAACATATCCCACCCCACCCGGACATAACACAACAGGCAATTCGTGGGGCAATCCGTGTAACCGAGGTTTACATCTCCATTTTCATCGGTTTGTCCTGATATGATAAACTGATAACGCTCAGTATGCCGTGAACGCATCCAGCATGGTATAAAGCCGAGCGGTGGTTTGCGGAATCTTATCGTAGCCGGCCCGAATCGCGGCCACGGAATTGATAAAAGGACCATCGACGAGTTCGTCGGCACAGTATTTCAGCATTTTTTCGATACTTTCCCGCGAATATTCCAGATGAAACTGCAAACCAAGGACATGATCGCCGTACAGAAATGCCTGGTTGAGACAGGTTTCGTTTTCGGCCAGATGAATCGCATCCGGCGGCAGCGAAAACGTATCCCCGTGCCATTGAAAGACATCTATTTCGCGAGGCATCCCGGCAAACAGAGGGCAGCGTTGTCCGGCTTCGGTCAGTGTAATCGTATGCCAGCCGATTTCCTTATGCGGATTTGGCGTTACCTTGCCGCCAAGGACGTCGGCAATCAGTTGGCCGCCCAAACAAACGCCAATTACTTTTTTACCCGCATCGATCGCATTTTTGAGGAATTGCTTTTCCGCGATCAGCCAGGGATAGTCCTCGTGATCATAAATATTCATCAATCCGCCCATGACCACGAACATATCGAATGAATCCGGGTCGGGCAGCTTTAGATCCTGGAAAAAACGGGTATAGCTTAGTGGATGGCCGCGATCTTTGGCCCAGAGGCCGATATTGGCCGCATCTTCAAACGGCACATGTGCCAGACAATGAATATTCACGAGATACCTTTCAAACACATTTCACTTATCAAACGGGAAAAACAACTGACGTGTTAAGCGGTCTATACTTTTACTATAAAGTCTGCTGGCGATGCAAGCATATTATGCTCCATCTTTATTTTTCGTAAAAGAGCAATGCCGAAGGTATAAGAAAAATGAATTTCAATCCAAATGAGTCATTTTGTAGATGCGGATCAGTTCGGCAACGGACCAGGCCTGGGCCATGCAGCCCTTGGGTTTTTCGGGCTTGAGGCCATCGAAGACTTCGCACAACTGGCCGAGACAACCGTGATGATTGAAATGGTCCAGCAGCGGCCGTATCATATCTTTGGCTTTTTCAATCCGCTGGGCATCAAACTGGTGCACTTTGAGATAGGCCTCGATGAACGGACCGATCAAATACGGCCAGACGGTTCCCTGATGATAGGCCTTGTCCCGCTGATATTGCGGGCCGTCGTAGCACGGCTGAAAATTGGGGTTCCCCGGCTCCAGGGTTCGAAGGCCGTAGGGTGTATATAAATGCTGCCGGACGGCTTCGACCACCGCGGACTGCATGTGCGGTTCTAACGGTGAAAACGGCAGCGACACGGCAAATATCTGATTCGGCCGAAGCGACGTATCAACACCGCCGTCTGGATAGATGCAGTCGTTGAGGTAACCGGCGGCCTCGTTCCAGAACAGGCATTGAAAACTCTGCTTGACGGTGTCGGCCTGTGCTTGATATTGAGCGGCTTTGTCGTCGTCACGGTCCGTGAAATAGTCCGCCAGCAAACACAAGGCATTATACCAAAGGGCGTTGACCTCAACGGCCTTGCCGTAACGCGGGGTGAACGTCGTACCCTCGCATTTGGCATCCATCCAGGTCAATTGCGTTTCGGCATTACCGGCGGTGATCAGCCCGTCGGTGTCGGCCCGCGTATCAAAAATCGTTCCGTTCTGATAGGCCCCAATGATATCCAATATCGCCGGCAGGAGTTCCTGTTCAAATGTTTTTCGATCATTCGCTGCTGAAAGGTATTCGAAGGCGGCGTGAATAAACCATAATGAGGCATCGATGCTGTTGAAATGAGCCGTGTCGCTGTAATCGTCGAACCGGTTGGGGATCATGCCGTTCTCGCAGGCCTGAGCGAACGTGGTCAAGACCGACCTGGCCTGTTCGAATCGCCCGGTTTCCAACAGCAAGCCCGACAGCGAGATAAAGGCATCACGTCCCCAATCGGCAAACCACGGGTACCCCGCCAGGATCGTCGTTCGTGTTTGGTCCTGCATCTGCCGGCAGGTAACAAATTGGTCGGCCGCTAAGGCGAGTTTGCCAAAGGTGTCGTCTTTCGGCATCGAAGCGGATTTGAGAATTTGTTTTTGGTGTCTTCCAAGGGCTTTTTTCATGGCTTTCAGATCGAAACGTTCGGCTTCAATGGCATGGCCACAAGGATTCAACTGGGCCCAGAACACCACCTGTTGCGGCTTGTCGATCCGGCAACGGTAAAATCCGGGCGCCCACAGATCTTCTGCACTTTCCTGGCCTCGCCGGGCATCCACGCGATAGGTAAAATTGAACCACCATTGCGGATCTTTTTCAAAATCAGCACAGGGAGCATTTAAGCAAAGCCGGCCACTGTTATGGTCTTCGCGGCGAATCAAGAGATTCTGCTGCTCTCGTGTCATTCGCAGAACCGTAAATGATTTTTGCAGCCCGTGGAAATCCCGCATCGCAACGAACGGACGCCAGATAAAATCGAACGACGAGTGGACATTTTTGAAATCATAAACGACTGCGGCCGTATCGCTGTCCGGCCAGAGATAGATCGATTTAACGATCGTTAAGCGGTCCAATTGGAAATGGATGTGGGCCGCAATATCACGCTGAAATGTGGTGATTGTACCGCCGGGCTCGGGCGCGAATTTGTCGGGAAATTCAAAGGACGTCAGGTATTGCGATTCGCCGTTACAGATCAGCATTTCCAGGCAGGTGGACAAGGCCAGTATTCGCTGAATCGGCGGATTTAACGACCCCACCAGCAGACCGTGATACCGATGGGTATTACACCCAATGATCGTCGATGCGCTGTAGCCGCCGCGATCGTTGGTCAAGAGCCATTCTCGTGAAAGCAGTTCGTCAAGCGAACGGTTCTCTGCATTGAATTCAGTGATGTCATTTACGCGGTTTTGCTGAAGTGTCAACATGTTAGTCTCCCGCATTGATTAGCTATAGAATCCATTCCGTTTTTGCTGCTATTTTTGATCGGCACCAAACGCCGCCCCCATCATGAAAGCATACACGTGGACTTGTCCAGCTCATCACGAGGTGTTTCACATCGATTTTGGAGATGGTCGAGCACGTTCATGAAGTTGATGTACGAATCGTATGGGGAATCGTACGGATTAAAATATTTATGAACATCGCCGTCGGCGAAGTATTTGGTGCACATGTAATAGAAGTGATCCGATGTCTGAAGTTTGCGCCAATCGTCGATAAGTTTTTCATTCCGGGTTTTTTTAATCTTCGATTCCAGCCGATAGAGTTCGTGGATCGCATTGGACTGCATCGCGTTGCCGAGCCATGCCGACAGATCGCGTTCGGTGTCGGCCCAACTGATCAGATGCGGAATATCCACGGTATCCATCACCGGATAATCGGTGATTACTTCGGAGGGCGTTTTGAAATCGTTATCCGGATGCCGCAGAATCCGATCGGGCAAATGCCGCATGAACTCGAATATACCGGTATCTTCCCATTGATGCTCACCCAATGTTTCGTAATCCATGAATAAATTGATCATATAGCCGTTGCCGTTGACCTTATTGACCCATTGCGCAAATTTATCAGTCGTCAGCGGCCACTGGGACCAATTGCGATCCGAAAATCGAAATGCGATATCGTCGCTGAGGCGGTAATTTTTCAACAGCAGCTTCAACTGATCGCATCCGACCGGTTGATAGACATAATTCGGGCTGCGATACCCCAGGATATGGTCCGCCCCTTCGGTGACGATGCCGTCGAACTGACCGGTGGACTCGATCAACGCGGCAAGCTCGTTATTATAAATCAGCTCGGTATTCCGGAACACACGCGGTTTTTGGCCGAAGAGCGAATCGATGGTATCGACGTGTTTTCGGATTTGTTCGATGAATTCGTTACGGGAATAGAGGAAACTGAGGCTGTGGTAATAGGTCTCGGCCAAAAATTCGACGCATCCGGTATCGGCCAAGGCATGGAAGGTACTCATTACCTCCGGGGCATACTGTTGGATCTGCTCAAGCAGCATCCCTGTCAGGCTGTAAGCTACTTTGAATTGACCGTTGTGTTTGCGGATCAACTCAAGGATCAGGCGATTGGCCGGCAGGTAACACTTGTGCGCGACCTTGCGGCAGATCGCCTCATTTTTATGATCGTCAAAATAATGCACATGATCGTCGAAGACGGTATAATGACGAAGCCGGGAGGGTTGGTGAACCTGAAAATAAAAACAAATCGAAGCCATACGTAAACATCCTTTTTAGCTTATGACGTCACAGATACGAGTACATCCTCGTATATATTTTTGCATTTTTGAGCGGCATCTTTCCAGCGAAGCCGACGGACTTCGAAATTGCCGTAGTTTCGCAAGGTCATCTGCAGAGGCGGGTACTTCAAGACCGCAACGATCTTGTTGGCAATTTCCTGTACATCCCAAAAATCCACTTTCAGCGCGTGCACCAAGACTTCGGAGACGCCGCTTTGTTTGCTGATAATGACCGGCACATCATTCTCAAGGGCTTCCAGCGGAACAATTCCAAACGGCTCGGAGACCGACGGCATGACATACAAATCAGCCATTTTGTAAATTTTCCGAACCGCATCGCCGCGCAGAAAACCGGTAAACAGCACCTTGTTGCCAATTCCCAATCCGGCGGCCATTTCTACAGATCGATGCATCAGATCCCCGGAACCGGCCATGACAAATTTAACATTATCCACTTTCTCGAGGACTCTCTTGGCCGCCTGCAGAAAATATTCCGGGCCTTTCTGCATGGTGATCCGCCCCAAAAACAAGACGATTTTTTCATCTCGCTTAATTCCCGTTTCGGCTAACGGCCACGATCCGTTGCCGTTGCGATCGACACCGTTATGCACAACCTGGATTTTATTCGGATCAATACTGTAGCGTTCAATCAGAATGTTACGTGTAAAGTGACTGACGGCGATTACGCGATCCGCCCGTGTTGTGCCTTCGCGTTCGATATCATAGATCATTTGATTGACGTGCTCGCCGCTGCGATCAAATTCAGTCGAGTGAACATGAACCACTAATGGCTTGCCGGTCATGTTGGCGGCTGCGACTCCGGCCGGGAAGGTCATCCAGTCATGAGCGTGAATCAAGTCGATTTGCTCTTGAGATGCCAGTTCTGCCACGATCGCTGCATAACGGTGCACTTCCGTATAGAGGTCCCCGCTGTAATCCATGCCGCTGAGAGGGCCATGCTCAATGCCGTCGGATTGTGTGGAAATTCGTTTTTGATAGAGTGTCTCTTCGATTCGCTGTTGATAGCTCGAGGGTGTCTCATAAGGCTGAAGCGGCGATTGGATACTATGAAAGCGAACGCCCGATAACGACTGAAAGCGTGAAAAAATTGCTGAATTTCGTGAAATATTTTCCGGGGTCAGCAGTTTGACATGAGTGGTGTATTGACTGTCCACCATCTTCGGAAGGACAAATTTAATATCGACGCCCAATTGGGACAAGCCTTTTGTCAGTCCATAGCAGGCCGTGCCTAATCCTCCGCTGATAAACGGCGGAAATTCCCATCCAAGCATCAATACTTTCATAGACGTCCCATCACCAATTATATAATTTTCTTATTTACAGTCACTTACACAAACCATTAGACACGATTCTTTAATATCGGTGTCTATTCACAAAGCTTTCAGAATCTTATGATGTGTCATTTATCGGCTATAAATCAAGCACCCTTAATGTTTAAAACATTAAAAAGACAGACACGAATCCTTTACTTAATAAATCGGGGATTTATGCTTGTGAGGTTCAATAAATTCGTGTTAAAATCCAAAGTATCAGCTTAAAAAACGCATTTTTACCGGATATTCTCTGCCTGCGCAAGATCACCCGCCAAACGCTTTTAAAAAGAACAAGCCGCCCGGTTTCGTAACCCTGGGCGGCTTATGTCTTTAATCAGCTATAAGTTTTTTTAGAACAGATACTTATGCTTCATCCAGCATTAAATATCTTGTGCCTTTACGGTGCTTCGCCGATTGGCTTTGGCCCTTTTGGCGGCCGCATCAAGCATATCATAGACTGCATCACTGATGGTGCCCAACGCTTCGGATGAGGTCATCATCTTTTTACTTTTGATGTAGGCCTTGACTTTGCTTGCAACGATCAATGCTTCTTTTTTCTTTGCCATCTTTGTAAATCCTCCATGGATAAAGTGAGTATTAAGTTCCCGGCAGCATCTCCATAATGGCCGGGCATTGGCCTTTTCAAATCAGCTAAAATACTGTCAAAGAGCGTATAACTGCTTTTTACTAACGCAACACACTTAGGTTTGCAACAAAAAAATGGCCTAAAAACGAATTTTTTTGCATTTATAGGTCTTTTCGACGGGTTTTGCGACAATTTCCGGCTGTCGATCAGCCAATTAGACTGTTTATTTTTCATTTTTTAATAATTCGGCTGTTTTTTTTTGACGACATGAAATCCGTATTCGCAATGCAACTTTATAACTGAATATGAATATTTGAATTGATGGAGATTGAAAATGGCCAAACGGACACGTAAAGCCACACGTACAAAAACAAAGGCGCCGGAACTCGTTGTTGTTACCATCGCCGAGGACTGGGATCACGCCAAAGACTGTGAAGCCCTTCTCAAAAACAATGAGATACCGGCTGAAATCCGAGAACAAAACGATCCCGAAACGCAAACCTTGAATATTGTCGTAATGGTTCCGGATGAATACCTCGACGAAGCCCATGTCATCATCGAAGCCCAGGATGCTTACGATGATTTCTATGATTTTTCGTTCGACGAGGATGATGATGACTATGGCGATGGCTTTTTCGATGACGATTTTTAATCGTCTGTAATGGATCATTATCGCACACGCTAATATGTAAGGTAAACTGACATGACCGAAAACAATCCAAAAAAGGACCATCGCATCAAAAAAGAGCGACGTCAAAATGTTGTCGAACGCCGTTTAGGGCTGGAACGTCGCCGTGGCCCCGGCAAACGGCTCAGTAAGGATCGCCGCTGGGCCGAAGAAGGTCATATGACGGATGAGCAATTCGAATTTCTCATGGCCATGGACCAGTATAAACGTCAAAACAACCGCCCTTTTCCAACATGGACCGAAGTACTCGAAGTTGTTAAAGTATTGGGGTATCGCAAGGTCGCCGAACCCACGACGCTCGAAGATATTCAAAAAGATAAGCCTAAGGAGCGGATTTTTTCGTAAAAACACCAGTCTGTTATCGCTGAACCTGCCTCTAAAAAACCAGTTGTCAACCGGCAAAATGCGGCCTATAATACATCACGCGTATAAATTCAACTTTTTTGGAGATCAATAAAATGTCTGATATTTCCATTAGTCCTCAAGGCGAATCATTTGCAATTCCCCAATCCCATGAATATCAAGAAGAATTTGATCGGATCAAGGCACTCGCCGATCAGGCCCGTAGCGAAGGCAAAGAAGTCGTTGTGGTGATGGGGGTCGGTTTTGTCGGTGCCGTCATGGCCGCTATTATTGCCGACACCGTGGATGAAGACAGCGGTCAACCTAATAAGTTTGTCATTGGCTGCCAGCGACCCAGTGTGCGAAGCTATTGGAAGATCCCCCTGCTGAACCGCGGCCAATCACCGGTCAAGGCCGAAGACCCTGAGGTTGATCCGATGATCGAACGGTGCGTCCTCGAGAAAAAAACACTGGTCGCCACATACAACAACGATTGCCTAAAACTGGCCGACTGTGTTGTGGTTGACGTGCAGTGCGACTATACAAAAAAAGATCTGGGTAACCTGCGGACCGGGCATGCGGAAATGAAAGCACTGGAAGAAACGATCCGGGTGATCGGCGAAAAAGTCCCCGCCAACTGCCTGACATTGATCGAAACCACCGTTGCTCCGGGAACGACGGAATTTGTAGCCTGGCCCATTATGAAAAAGGCCTTTGCCGCCCGCGGCATGGATACGGAACCGCTGCTGGCCCACAGTTTCGAGCGGGTCATGCCGGGTCGCCACTACGTTTCGTCGATCCGTGATTTTTGGCGGGTCTGTTCGGGCTGCAACACAGAGGCCCGTGATCGGGTTGAGAAATTTCTGCACGAAGTTCTCAATACTGACGAGTTTCCGTTAACGGTGATGGACCGCCCTGTCGAATCGGAAACGACCAAGATCATCGAGAATTCATACCGGGCCACAACGCTGGCATTTCTGAATGAGTGGAGTTTATTCGCCGAGCGAAACGGTGTGGATCTGATCAAGGTCATCAATGCCATTAAAATGCGGCCGACCCATAATAATATGATCTTCCCCGGTCCGGGCATCGGCGGTTACTGCCTGCCCAAAGACGGCGGGTTGGGATATTGGGCATACAAACATATCCTCGGCTTCCAAGATGATATTTTTAAAATCACCCCGATGGCTATCGATATTAACGATACCCGCGGGCTGCATGTGGCCGAGCTGGCGCGCGATGCCCTTCGCAATATGGGCAAGCAGATCGCCGCGGCCAAGATCCTGCTCTGCGGCGCAAGCTATCGACAGGATGTCGGCGATACACGGTACAGCGGCTCGGAAATCGTCGTTCGAAAACTGACCGAGATGGGCGCGGAAATGAAAGTACACGATCCGTATGTCGAACACTGGTACGAACTGGAATCGCAGGATACCTATCCGGCTCCCGGCCATTCCTGGGCGCGGTTCTTCCGCAATCAGCAGGATTTGGTCAATATCCGTGTCCATAGTGATCTTCAGCAGTCCATCGCAGGCGTTGAGGCACTGATCCTGGCGGTGCCGCACGAGCCTTATCTCGATCTGGATCCGGAAAAAATCGTTGAATGGGCCGGCGGTCCGATCGCGGTAATCGATTGCTTCGGCATCCTGACTGATGACAAGATCCGGCGATACTTTGAGCTGGGTTGCGAAGTCAAAGCACTCGGACGCGGACACATTCAGCGGATCAAGAAAGATGTGAAAAGCGAATAAACGCTTAAAATCGTGACCATGGACCCAAAGCAAAAGCGAATCGCAGTCCTTTCTCCGGTTGCATGGCGAACGCCGCCCCGTGCTTATGGGGCGTGGGAAACGGTTGCTTCCAATATCACCGAAGGTTTCGTGACCAGAGGATGGGATATGACGCTGTTCGCAACCAAAGACTCGATCACCAAAGCCAAGCTGCATGCGGTCATCGACAAAGGGTATGAAGAAGATAGATCGCAGGACCCTAAAGTCGTCGAGTGTCTGCATATCGCGGAATTAATGGAGCATGCGGATCAATTCGATCTGATCCATAATAATTATGATTTTCTGCCGCTGACGTATATGCGGCTGATCGATACGCCGATGCTGACGACGATCCACGGCTTCTCATCGGATAAGATTCGGGCCGTTTACCGCAAATACAAAAATGATGGCTATTTCGTCTCGATCAGCGATGCGGACCGGGATCCGCAACTGCCCTACCTGGCGACGGTGTATAACGGGATCGATATTTCGCAACTGACCTTTCGCGAAACGCCGGGCGACAAGCTGGTATTCCTCGGCCGCATTCATCCCGACAAAGGCACCCATCTGGCGATCGAGGTGGCTAAACGCACCGGTATGGAACTGGTGATCGCCGGCATTATTCAGGACGACAAATACTTCACCGAGCAGGTCAATCCGCATCTTGAGAATCCGCAGATTCATTATATTGGCCCGGTGGATCCGCCGCAGCGTGATGAATTATTCAAAGATGCCTATGCCGTACTGCATCTGAACACCATCCCCGAGCGATTCGGGCTGGTGATGGCCGAGGCCATGGCCGCGGGCGTGCCGGTCATTGCCATGGACTTGGGCTCCTGCAGTGAGGTGATCGCGGACCGGCGGACCGGTTTTCTGGTTCATGATATTGACCAAGCCGTTCAAGTCGTTGGCCGCATTGATTCCATTGACCGGCAAACCTGCCGAAAACGGGTTGAAGATCATTTTACGATTGATAAAATGGTCGAAAACTATGAAAAAGTGTATCAGGAAATTTTTGCCAGAGAGTCCGCGAAGGGATAATTTATGACCAAATCGATCTTCGGAAAGAAGGAATTCGTCAAACGCTATCAGGGTAATCCGATACTGACCAAAGACGATGTGCCGTATAAGGTCGAAACCGTTCATAATGCCGGGGTCGCCAAATTCAATGATCAATATATTATGCTGTTTCGATCGCATCTGGATACCGGCCGCTCGATTATCGGGATCGCCGACAGCGAAGATGGGTTTAAGTTCACGGTTCGACCGCAGCCGTTCATGACACCCGCCGAAGATGGCGATTTCAAGATGTATGAAGAATACGGCGTCGAGGACCCGCGAATCACCCCGCTGGAAGGGGCATATTACATCACCTACAGCGCTTACTCGCGGTACGGCGTGCGGATCGGTCTGGCCAAAACCACCGACTTTCAAAACATCGAGCGACTGGCGTTTATCACGCAGGCCGACTATCGAAACACCGTCATTTTCCCCGAAAAGATCAACGGCCGATACGTCAAACTCGACCGGCCGCACTCGGATATCAGCCCGTGGTCGATTTGGATCAGCTTTTCGCCCGATCTGATCCACTGGGGCCAGTCAAAACTGGTGATGAAGCCGGTGCAGTACCACTGGGATGAAATGAAGATCGGCCCTGGCGCCCCGCCCATCAGAACCGACAAGGGCTGGCTGAGCATCTATCACGGCGTTTTCCCCACGATGGATGGCTGTGTGTATCGGCTCGGTGCGGCCCTGCACCAACTCGACGATCCGGCCGTGATCCTCGGCGTGGGCGACCGATGGATCCTGCAGCCCGAAGACCCGTGGGAGGTTGTCGGTTACGTGCACAATGTCGTCTTTACCTGTGCGGCCGTACCCGAACCCGATGGCACACTGAAGCTCTACTGGGGCGGTGCGGACACGGTCATGTGCGCCGGTACAGCCGTCATCGATGAACTTCTCGATCTGTGCCTGACCCACCCCCGCCCGGCAATTTAGATCGGTCACGGTCATTGTCGTATAAACGGCAAGCCCGAGCCACGAATCGGCCACCAAAGCCACAGAGGACACAGAGAACTCAGAGAATTTTTTCCCGTAGGGTGCGATGAAATCGCACCGAAATCATTCAATTGGTGCGTTATCTAACGCACCCTACACAGCCGCCCTCTGTCATTCCCGCGAAAGCGGGAATCCAGACGCAACACTAAAAACTCGTGACTCACGACTCACCGAAGCCACAGAGGACTCAGAGAACAAACGAACCATGGGTGACGGTTGCGCAGCCAACGCGCTTACCTTGTAAGTGCGGGACAAGCGCGTATCGTTTTCGGTTGGCGATTGCGGACAGGGCCGGATTCGAGATATTCCACAGCACATGCCCTGTATATGCTGGGCAAGCTGCTTCGCTACAACAGAGGGGACAGGTCAAAAAATGTACCGCATACGAATGGCGGTTCCTTAAGCGTTTTAACAAAAAAGACCTCCCATTGCCGATA
>CAZFDE010000040.1:0-22491 GCA_964517795.1 uncultured Pirellulales bacterium
ATCATCTGCAAACGATACACAAAGATCGCGGGCATCGAAATAAACCGCAAAACGACGATCGCCTTAAAAGGATTATTCGCGGTCTATATTCTTTATGCGGTTCTTGTATTATTTGAATGGATTGCTTTTTTAACGTAATTGTCTTAGGACTTGACGAAATCGCGCTCTAATCTTTTCATGTAAATCCCCGAAAAATCAAGAAAACCTTGCCAAAACACCGAAAAGGCTGATAAGTGCCTCAATTGAAATATGTTAGGGCAGCGTAAACTGATGGATACAGGATTACTGGACAAAACGGTCAGTGCGTTCAATGCGACAGCGAGCTTTTTAAGCTCGGTTCAGGCCGGGCTTAAGGGCCGCATTCTCGGTTTGAATCCCAACACCCGAGAATACTGGAACAGAAAGCTTGCCCGCTTCAACGGCTTTTGGCGAACAGACCACTACCGGCTGATCCTCGAATTGCTGCCGACCCAGATGCCGTTCACGCTGCTGGATGTCGGCTGTGCGCTCGGCGACGGATGCGAACTGATCCAGAAACAACTGCCGCTGGCGGCCGTGACCGGCATCGATTTCAGCGTCGTGGGCATCCGCGCCGCCCGCCGCAAGAACAGTTTCGTCCGCTACCGTGTGATGGACATCCTCAAGGACCCGATCGGCGAGACCTACGATTACATCACGATCATCCAGACCCTCGAGCATTTCGACGATCCGTATCCCGTGGTCGAGAAGTGCCTGCGTCACACGCGGCAGTCGCTGATCGTCTCCACGCCCTACGATCAAAACGTCGATCTGACGATCGGCGAGCACCAGTACCGCTTCGACGAACAGACGTTCAAGCGATACAACAGCCGTGTCGCCAGGATCACCGATTACTCTGCCAGCCTCGGTTACAAATGCATCGTTTATGAAATCCGGCTGTGATTTGTTAACGATCCGCCTTAAAAAAAATCTCAGCAAATGATAAAAAAACGGGCCGCCGGTTGGATTAGGCCGGCGGCCTTTATTGTGTGCCCATCTTCCGGGGCGCTGCGATCACCCCCTTTCGTTCTCTAAATTGACAAAGATCCGTATTTCAAACGGCTCCCAAGGCTGAGCGGCTGCTTAGAAGCCATAGACCGGACGCAGTTGGTCCTCGCTCGGCAGTGTCGGGTAAAACTCGCCTCGCGTGCCGACCCAGCCGGTACCGGATCGCCGTAGTTTGACCTGGATGATCGAACCGTTGCTGTTGGTTACATTGACGATCTCGGAATTGATGTCGTTTCGCAGCGTATTGAGTCGGGCGTTCGTGCGAACCGCTTGTTTGTCTTTGTCGGATTCGTTGCCGAGAAAGTACCCGCCGGCACCGCCGACCGCAGCGCCGATCAGAGTCGCCTCGGTGTCGCCGCCCGCCAATTGACCGATCCCGGCACCCGCCAGCGTACCGATCAGGGCACCGGTCTGCGCATCGTTTTGGCAGCCGAACACGAACATCAAGACCATGCTCACTGCCACTGTCATGATTGTTTTTTTCGTTTCCATTTTCCTAACTCCTTTCCGGCCCGGAATTCTTAAGACGCGGGCCAATGTTTACGGGTATGATTGCCAACATTCGTTTTCCGGGACGAGGTTACAGCCGAGCCAGCCCGCGGCCAGTTCCGCAAAGTCGCGAAAGTCCACCCGACAGTCACCGTTGACATCGCCGCCGGGCTGACCGAGACAATAGGCTGCTTCGATCCCGTCCAGAATCACGGCATAAATATTCCATGTCCCGTTTCGATTGTCCTGCCAGACGACCGTATTGCCGCTGATCCTGGGATTGATCTGGTCGTAGGCGTTATCGGTGATCAGAAATTCCTGACCCGTGGTCGTGTTATATCCGAAGATATCCCAGTCGCCGTACCGGTCATCCTGCCAGACGATGATATGGCTGTCGATGTCCGGATTTGTTTGCGAAGCACTCTCGAATGTAATCGTATATTCCAGCGGCCGCAGCGGCTCGGTGATATCCGATGCGATGATATCCAAGTCACCCCAGAAATCATCGTCCCAGACGACCGTATCGCCGAAGATCGCCGGTGTTTGCTGATTGGCATCGTAACCGGCCACCAGGTAATGGGCAATATCTTCAAAATCGTAAATATCGCTGGCGTAAATGTCTGCGCCGCCGGCGATATCGTCCTGCCAGACGATCGTATCCTGATAAATCTTCGGCGATTGCTGATCATCTTCAAATGGGGTCACCAGCGCTTCGATTGGATTGTCCCGATCGGTGATGTCCGCGGCGTAAATGTCCCAGTCGCCATAGTAATTGTCCTGCCAGACGACCATATTACCGTGAATCCCCGGGGATATCTGATCTTCGTTATAGTCGCCGATTGCAAAAACATTCTCCAGATCGGTCAGATCGACGCCGTAAATGCCCCAGTCACTGACGACGAAATCCTGCCAGACGACCGTATTGCCGTCGATCGCCGGTTCGGTCTGGTCGTTTTCAAAAGCCGCGACCGAAAAGACATCCGGACTGCTCGGGATACTCACATCCGCCCCGTAAATGTCCCAGTCAGTGGCGACATACTGCTGCCAGACGATAATCGTACCGTCGATATCCGGATTGTATTGGTCTTCGCCCGAAAGATAGACCGCAAATTCCTGCCATCCGAGCGTAACCGAGCAGAGCACGATCAAGGCCACGAACATGCCGGTCGCCATCTGGTAAGTGATCCGTTGCGTTCTCATTTTTCAATCCTCCGCTTTAGGTTAGTCCCGCTCCAGCATGTCCTGGCTTTGGATCTTCTCGGCCAGCCTCAGCAGAACGGTTACCGTATTGGCATTGCGGCCGTCTGTGGCGGCGACATTAAGCGGCCCAATCGATTCTTCGACCTGCCCGAATCCCAGAAGCTGATATCCCAGCAATAACTGCAAGTCGAGATCGTGCGGTTTCTCGCAAGCTGCTTTTTCCAGTTGTTCGATCTGGGCTAACAATACCTCTTCGTCGAGATACAGCCCGCGCGGATAGTAAACGCCCTCTTCGTCCGGGATCACTTCTTTGAACTGCATGCGCAGGATATCGGCCGCGGCCTGATAATTGCCGCCGGCGAACAGGGCCTGGGCCAGGGCAAACGGCAAAATCTCATCGTCGGGTGCAAGCTGCATCGCTTCGAGGAATTTGTCGGCCGCCAGGGTGTAGTTGCCTTCTTCAAACGCCTTAACCCCTTCGTCAAAGAGAATGTCGGACGTTGTCTGGGCGGCCGGCGGTTGGGCGTTTTGCTGCTGCATCCGTTCGCGGACATCGGCATAGGTCGTATGGTCGGCGTATGGGATCGTGCTGTCAGCGACTGCGGTGGTATCCGCCTGATTGTCGTAATAATTGTAAGTGTAGTAATTATAGGTGTCGCCGCCGACTTCACGCGCGACCGGGTAGTAGCCGTACCAATCGTAATAATGGGCCGGGTACCAGTAATAGCGCACATAGTTGTAATGAACCGGCCAGTAACCGCCGAGACTGACAAATACATACCGGCGGTGATAGTACGGATACACCCAACTGCATTGCCAACGCGAACCATAGGAATAAATCACGTTGAAGTGATATTTCGGGCGAATGATCCGGTGACACAGCCGATGGTGACGATCCCGATAGGTATAACGGTAGTGCCGTTTATTGTGACGGCGGTACGGCTGATCCTCGTAGATCACCGTTCGCTTCCTTCTGCCGGCCATCCGAAACTCCGTCCCGCGATCGGTCCGTGCCACGACCCGAACGCCGCGATGGTGATCAACCCCTTTGTTTTCCACGATCTTTCGCGGTTCGATGCGAACGCCTTTTCGGGTTGCAATATGTTCTTTGGCCCGGTCGTGCCAATTGCCCTGTTTGGTATGGACTCTGGGCGATTCGTTAGGGACCTTTTTCGTTAACCGTTCTTTATGTGCGGTCTGGGTGCGGGGTCTGCGATTACCATCTTTCTCGCCGAACTGGATCCGTGTGGTCAATCGTTCCCGTTCGATCTGTTTAACCGGTTCGGATGTTCGGGTTTTGCTTTTTGGATTGATACGAGTAGGCGGCGTCGATTTGTGCGTGATGATCTTGCGGGAAATATTCGAATCTTTAATGCGGCTGCTGTTTTCTGGTTTGGTTGTAATTCGGTTTCGAACTGAAGCGGCATCACCCTTCTTTGGGCGCGAACCAATTTGAGTAACAATATCCCTGGATTTTTTGTGGACGATCACGCGATTGCTGCGGCCGGATTTGGTCACCGACGATGGACGGGGGACCGAGGGTTTGGGTGCCGATTTTACCGTGCTTTGTTTGGGAGCGATCGGTTTGAATATGCGGCCGCGATTCGAGGATTTCGGCGCGGTCTTTATGGATTGACGCGATGGAGCCGGGGCGGCCGGTTTCGTCGGGCGGGTTGTCACAGCAGGTGTCGATCTGCGCGTCGATGGCTTGGGAGTCGATTGGATAATCGATGAGCGCTTGGGTTGTACACTGCGATTGGATTTTCGGGTAGGTTGTATATGCTTAAAAGGGACTTGCTTTCCTTGCCCGTGTCGCTGTGAATACGAAGAAGGCTGTCTATGCCGACTTGGTGTAGATGGTTGTCCATGCCGCTGGACTTTTTGTGTTCGTGGTTGTGACCGAAAAATCGAGGGCGTAGATCCACGCGTTTGCGGCGGAGCTGAACGCACCGAAGGTCGTGTCGGGTGGGACGACCGCGACGGTTTTGATGATGCGGGCGGTGCCGATCGTGTTGAACGAGTCGGTGCGGATCGTGCCGACCGGGTTGGCCTTGATGGCGCCGGCGCTGCTTTATGTTCTCTCGCCGGGGCGGATCGGGCCTGCTTTACCTCCCGTCCGCCTTTGCCCCGACTCTTTTTGGCAGACGCCGAATCCGCGCCAATCACCAACATCATCGTGACGATCACGATAATGCTTACGATTTGGGTTTTCAGTTTCGGTTTCATGATACACCTCCTATGGTTTGAGTTTGGGGTGGTGTGCAGATTTGAAACAGGTACTAAGCAAAAATGGAAAAAATTGAACAGATGTTTGATACAGCGAATAATTGAAGTTTCTTTCGCACTGCGACTTGCTTTTGGAATCATCGAATTGTGAATTTCAGGTTTCATTTTTATTGCCTTTCATTCATCAAAGCGTTTTCTGAACTTGTCTTTCCTATTTAATAATACGACCATCTGACATAAATGTCAAGAATTATTTGCAATTCTGTTAAATATTTTTAGCACTTTTAAGTATTGCCTAAATATCTTAAAGATATGGAGTTAGAGAAAATGCCGTCTTTTCGTGATAAAAAAATTTATCAAAAAAGCTTGTTATTTTTAGCAGTTCGGGTCATAATTTAAGTAAATCAGTGATTTTCAAATGGGAGAATTTCGGTGTTTTAGATAGGATCACGGGTTAAGAAAATGGCTAAAAAAATACGCAACCCGCTAGCGCAAGGCTTTGGGCTGGTGTTGGCAGCAATGCGAGATCAGATGGGCGGCATCCCGTCATCGGAGATCGCCGCACAGCTCGGTCTTGCGGCCTCGCATTACCGTATGGTCGAATCCGGTTCGGCGATCCTGCAGCCATCCCGCGCGATACGGGTGATCCAGGCGTTCGATACGATCGAATTTGTGCCGCTTTGTCAGGTATTGGTTGCGATCCAGGTCCTCGACCCATCCAAAGAGTCTCTCCAGGACATGCAGACTGCGATTGATCTATTGAACCAGGCCAATCCGGCCATGCAGGCCGTGTTTTCGAAACTTCGTCAATTATTAAATCATATGCAATCGGGACACAGCGATCATGCCCGGAACAAAAAAGACTTAAACGGGCTTACCGAAGCATTGACCACTTATTTGACGACCGAGCCGGTTACCTTTACCCCCGATCAGATCGATAACTTCATGAGTCCGACGTATGAGCACCCGCTGTCCGGACAGCTCTACAGCAAGATCGGCAATATCCTGCAGGGCGTTGCGCCGTTTTATCTCGATGCGGTCCTGCAACTGATCGACAATTTACGGGGGATCACGCCGCGCGTCACGGCCGAGGAACTCTCCAAATGGGAATCGATGCACAACAGCCGAATATCCCATTTGATCGGATTAATCCGAAAGCCCGAGATCATCCTTGACATTGGCTCGTTCGATTACGGCTACCTCTGGGAGGAAAACTTCAAAAAGCTGCTGGTGATCTGCCGCGATGAGCCGGCCGAGACCGGTATGTCGATCAAAAAACAGATCACCGATAACCTGCGCAATAAATTCAAGGCCGAACACCTCAAATACGAACAGCAGCTTACCGGCTTCGATCAGGTGATCAACACCAAACTTCAAATCAAATCCTGCCAGGGCCGACAAGCCGATATTGATCAAATTCTTCTGTATCGCGATATGCCGATGAATAACCTTTGGGTCTATATTATGGACAACGGTTATGTTGTACCGTTTATCGATAACGCCACCGTCGGCTCAGCCTCAAAAGACATTTACGGCACGAGCCTCAGTTATGACGAAACCTCCGAAAAACTGGTCTTAATAAGGAAATTATGCAGTGAACTCGGACTCAAACTCTAAATCAGACAATCTGCCGCCGGTCAGGATCGTCAAGGTGCTGCCCAATGTCCCTGAGCCGCAAGTGTTAGCTCATCGCCAATGCTATCTGGGCATCAGTCTGGAGAATCCGGTATTTGCAGGCGATTCGTTTGCGGCCCTGTTGAACTGGGCCGCTGCGCACTTTGAACGGTGTCTGATCATCGTGGGTGATTATCTGTGCCGGTATAACGGCATCCTCTTCGATGGTATGTCGCAGGAAAAGGCATGCGAGCAGGCGATCCGGCTTGGTGACGACTTTTTGCAGAAAAACACAACGCTGCTGAGCGGATTCGATTCGGATCAATTCCAGATCACGCGCTGGAAAGAACACGTGCAAAGCCCGCATTTTATTTCCAATCGTCGGGCGCTGGGGCGATTATTCGATTCAAGCAAGGCCTTCGCCGCGGCCATTGAAAAAGATGCCGCCGCTTTTATAAAAAGACAGCAAAATCATAAACGCACTTTAGCCGTGGATAAGCAGCTCGCCATACGATTGTGTTGCGAATATCTGCTCGAAGAGATTGCCGTATTCAGCGCAGTTTCCGAGCAGGGCTGGCATGTTGAACTTTATCCCGGCCCGGAACTGTCCGTCTTGGCCGAGATCGAGAATGGTCAATATGACGGCATCCCGACCGGTCTGAAACAACGAATTAATGTCGAATTGCATATAGGCCACCATCTCCATTAACGATGAATCTGATTGTTGTCACAGCGCTCTTACTTGCCTTGATCGTTTATATTACGGTCGGCCTGATGATCGGCCGCAAAGCCCGTTCGATCGCGGACCTGTTACCCATTATTCCGAGCCGAAAGGCCAGTGTCCGTTCGTCTTCGGAATTTTCCGCCAGTACCGTGGCGATGACGATATCGCTGGCGACCGTGATCATGGCCTTTTTCGAATTGGCGAGCTATTACGGTATATGGCTGTTGTGGACGGTGGTTACCACAGCCGCGGGCTTGGTGGTGGTCAAGCTCTTTGCCTCGCGGATATGGCGGCGCCTGGCCGCGTATGAACATCGCCCCACGCTGCACGAATTTCTCGGCAGGCAATTCGATTCAAAAATGCTTTCGAAAGTCGGGGCCGTCTGTACCAGTCTGGGCTTTCTGGGCGCGTTCGCGGTCGAATTGACGGTCGGCTCGAAATTCTTTTCCGCCTTGATACCGGATATCCCGGCATGGATCATTGTGGTCGTGCTCTCGTTAGCAGCGTTTCTCTATACCTCGGTCGGAGGTTTCAGGGCCGTGATCGTCACCGATCGCATGCAAATGATATCTATTTGGCTGCTGCTGATCTCGCTGCCGGGTTTTTATCTGTATTACGTCCTGACGCACGGCGGAATCGCTGCCGGCATAGAGCGGATCCCCGACGGCATATTTGATTTTTCTTATAAACCGGGCCTGGTGGCATTTTTGCTGGGCATCCTCGCGATCAACGTCCCTTCGTTTATCTCCGATATGAGCGTCTGGCAGCGGATCGCCGGCGCCCATGAAGACAAAACCGTCAGCGGCGGGCTGCTGGCCAGCATTATCAGTGTCATCGCCACATGGAGCGTCTTTGCCCTGCTGGCCTGCTGCGTCTTTATGATCATTACACCCGCCGAAGGGGTCAATCCGCTTTTGACACTTCTAAAAACGATCAGCTACAGCGGCGGCTGGGTCGGCCGGGTAACTTTATTTATTACCGTCATGGGCTTGTACGGTGCGATGCTCTCGACCGCATCGACCCTGCTGATCGCGGTCTCGCATACGCTGTATGTGGATGTCTTTACCCATTTCGGAAAATTCTCGCTCAAAGAAAAACTCGATTCGACACGGGAGCTGCACTATTCGCGTTTGATCCTGATCGTCACCGCGTTGCTGTCGATCGCGCTGGTTCAGCTTCTTTCGCAGGCCGGCTTTTCGATCGCCGATTTGGTCTTTGCCGTCTATGGCGCCCAGTTAGGATTGTGCCCGCTGGTAATATCGGCTTTGGTCATGGACAAAAAACGGCTGAGCTGTCTGTCGCTTTGGGCGACGGCGGCGATCACACTGGGCTTTATCACCGGCTGGGGCAGTGCGCTGCTCGGCCGGCTCAACAACGATACGAACATGGTCTTTCTGGCGCCGATCTGGAGTCTGGTGATTTCCTCATGTATGGTGGGTATCGGTATCGCGTATCATAAGATCTCCGGCACCTGGCCGCTCAGTGTCAATTGGATCCTGGTCAAAAGTATTGCCACGGCGCGGCGGCGCGGTCTGTATCGCCTGCGGCCCGCCGATGTGCCCGCCCGGCTGGTCTGCCTCAAGGATAAATGCGCGATCTGCTGCAAGTCCATCGGCACGCCGGTGGTGACCGACGCCGAAGCCGAGCGAATCGGCGCCGACATTCTGATGAAAGACGATAACGCGATGTTCATCAAATCCGAAGACTGCACGTGCAGCCTGCTCAAAAACGGACTGTGCTCGATCTATCCGGTCCGCCCAAAGGGCTGTCGCGAATACCCCTGGTACAATATCGGCGGCAAGCTCTATTACGATGCGGGCTGCCCCGGCATGAAATACGACATCGACGAGCGACCCGACGTCGGCGATATCCAGCCGTTCGAGAATTTTCTGCCCAATACCCCGCAGTTTATTGTGCGATTGATCAAAAAAATCTGCGTGAAAAATGCTTGAAAACAGCCGCGATGTTGGCTAAGCATGACTGATACAAATCGATCCAAAATCTGAAAGGGCAAAAAATGTCAAAGCAGCCTTTGATAGACGCATATCGTGTGGCCGGGCGCAAAAAGGTGAGTCTGGCGAAGATCGACCCCGATGACACCGCCGGCTTTAAGGACAAAAAGCAGGCCCGCAAAGCGATGGCCGAGAACCTGCGCAAAATGGCTGAATCGCAGTATCTGCTCTTCGCCGAAAATAAGCGGTCGGTGCTGGTCGTCCTGCAGGGCATGGACTCGGCCGGCAAGGACGGCACCGTGCGCCATGTCATGGGCCCGCTGAACCCGGCGAGCTGCAAGGTGACCTCGTTCAAAACCCCCAGTGAAGAGGATCTGGCCCACGATTACCTCTGGCGGATTCACCGGCATGTGCCCCGCAAAGGTGAGATCGGCATCTTCAACCGCTCGCACTACGAAGATGTGCTGATCGTTCGCGTGCATAACATGGTGGCGAATAATATCTGGCAGAAACGCTATCGCCAGATCAACGATTTCGAGCGGATGCTCAGCGAAAACGGCGTGCATATCCTGAAATTCTTTCTGCATATCGGCAAAGACGAGCAGTACAAGCGGTTGATGGCCCGGATCGACCATCCGAAAAAGCAGTGGAAGGTCAACCCGGCCGACTTCGAGCAGCGTAAGTTCTGGGACGATTACCAGACGGCCTACGAAGAGGCGATCGCCCGATGCAGTACCGCCGAGGCGCCGTGGTTTGTGATCCCCGCCAATAAAAAGTGGTTCCGCAATCTGGCCGTCTCCCAAATCCTCGCCGACTGCCTGACGAACCTGAAAATGAAATATCCGCGGACGCAGTTCGACCTGGCCAAAATCAAAAAAGATGCCTTAGCCTTGAAATAGTCAACAGCTTATATTCAAGAAATATTCTTGGTCTGCTCCACATGCGGATGAGGTGCATCCTGGACGAAACAATAATCCGGGTCTGTCCACTGGCGTTGGATGATCGGCCAGAGCTGCTTCCATGTCTCACCCAATCCATTCGGGCTCGGCGGCATATCGTCTTTGATGATTTCATGCAGCTTGGGCAAATTATAGTACGGCACGGCCGCATACATGTGATGTTCGGTATGATAGTTCATGTTCCAATAGAAAAAACGCATGAACTTACCCAACACCATCGTCCGGCAGCACATTCGAAAGTCCGGGACATTATACATTAAGCCCAGGTGCTGCGGGAATGTGCACAGCAGCCCAAGCCCCGGCGCGATAATTCTGGCGAAGGTAACAACAAACAGTAGGATCCACAGATCGAAATAAATAAACAATATCGCCAAAATTACATGACCGACGACAACTACACGAGCCCAGTTAAAAAGCTGCCGACGAAGCCTGGGTTTCGATTCGGGGAAAAGCCGCTTGTCCTGCTCGGTGCTGATTAGACCGAAACAGTGCCGCATGAACTCATCGAACAGTTCGAATATGCCAATGACGTTTTGAATGCTGTATAGCGGAACCGTCAGGCAGAAAAAGATATCGATCGGCCGAACGATGATCGGCATGCTCACTTCGTGATCGCGATCTTCGAAAAGCGTATTGGGATGATGCTGTTGCAGGTGGCTGGCACGAAATTTCACCGGATTCGTCCATGTCAGGAACGAACATACAAAAATAAAGAATTCGTTCAGCCATCGACTCTTGAAAACGGTATAGTGCGAAAGTTCATGGATCGCGGCGGCCGGCGTAAAAAATTCGAAAAACGAGCAATGGATATAGATTGCCGCCACCCAGAACGGCCAGCTCAGATACCTCCACGCCAGATAGACGCCAAAACCCGTCAAAGCACTAAAGAGTAACTGGGCGGTGATATGAATCAGCGGCCGCAGGTTTTGGCGTTGCGTCAGTTCGGCGAGTTGCTCCTTCTCGATCGGACAACGGTACCATTTGATTCGTTCGTCGGCATCCATCAAGGCCTCCTTGGCAACAAGGCTGAATTCATATTTCCTTTGGAATAACGCAAATCCTATTAAACTACTGTACTATATGACCCCTTAAAATTCAAGGATGTTTTTTCAAATGAACGCAATGTGACAACTTTTAATCAGGACTTGACATGCCTTCACTGGTGACATACCCATCGGCCCAGCCGATATCGGCACAACCGCCCGGCCGTGTTTAATGTCGGATTTTTATGTTTTGGGTTCTCATGTTTTTGGTGTGAATTACATCAACGCCCTTTTGGCTGGTGATGTCGATGTGGTCGAAGGTGATGTTTTCGACCGGCGAATCCGGCAGCCCGACGATTTTAATAGCTGTTTCGGCCCGGCGGCATTGGATATTCTTGAAGAACAGATCGCGAAACACCGGGGCCAGCTTCGTCTTCGGTTGAACGGTCGATGAACCGTACCGCATATTGATCTTAATCGCTTCACGCTCGATCGTCCCCATTTCGATATTTTCGAACCGGATATTTTCGACCACGCCGCCGCGGCCGGGCATACTCTTGAGGCGAATCCCGCGCTGTGTCCGGTCGAAAAAGCAATCGTGCACATAGACATTGCGCACATTGCCGGACATCTCACTGCCGATCACGATGCCCCCGTGGCCGCGTCGGGTGCGGCAATTTCGCACCTCGATATTCTCGCAGGGCCGCCCGACCCGCCGGCCGTCTTCATTGAGCCCGGATTTGAGCACCACACAATCATCGCCGGTATCGAAAAAACAATGCTCCACCAGCACATCATGGCATGAGTCAATTACCACACCGTCACCATTCGGGCCGCTGGTCAGGATACGCACATCATCGATATAAACATCGCGGCAGTAAACCGGATGAATCGTCCACATCGGCCCTTCGGTGACGGTTACCTGCTCGATTGTCACATTGCTGCAGTTGACGAACTGGATGAAGCTCGGCCGCAAAGCATCGTTTGGCGTTGCGAAGATGCGCTGATGAACCGGTACATTGTCAAAACCCATCTGATTAAGCCGTTCGGCCGCGGAGTCTTGTTTTTGTTCCCAGTGCCACCATGCCTGTCCCTGCCCGTTCAGCGTACCGCGGCCGCAAATGCGAATATTTTGGCCGTCTTTGGCGTAGATCAGCGGACTGTAATTGTAGCATTCAATTCCCTCCCAACGGGTAAAGACCGCCGGCAGATAGGCATTGGGGTCGGTCTTAAACTGGATTTCCGCATCCTCTGCGATGTAAAGCGTCACATCGCTTTGCAGATGAATCGCCCCGGTCAACCAGATGCCTTTGGGCACAACGATCTCGCTGCCGGCTTTATCTCGACAGGCGATAACCGCCCTGGCAAAGGCCTCGGTATTGTCGAACACGCCGTCACCGACTGCACCAAATTGACGAATATCGAGCTGTTTAAAATGACGGTTATCCCCTGCGACACGGCAACCACCGATCCATAGCGTCAAAACAGTGAACACCACAGCGCATATTCGAAATATTGGCTTTATAACGATTGTCTTATCCATCAACAGCAATTGTAACTGTATCATGTTGAATGTGAATCAAAAAGTTTGTTTTGAAGGCCGCAAATGTGTTTGTACGCATATCAATGAATAGGTTTATGTTTTTCGCAACGATTAAAATTCATGATACGATTGGCTAATGATACACCAAAAATAAAATGCAGCGGCCGGCGTGCAGTCATCGAAATACAAGCTTGCAGGGCTTCAAAAAACGAATCACAAGGGCCGAGAACCGCCTGTCTCGCCAAAGTCGGGATGACAGCGGAAGCGTCGCATTAACCGATTAGAATTTCCATCGGATGCCGGCCGAGGTGGCGGTCACATCGCCGGAATACTGAAATTCGACGCTGACCGCGGCCTGCTGCGTCAGGTTGAACTGGGCGCCCACATAGCCGCCGAGAAAATATGATTCTTCTTCAAGGTCCGCCGTGGCCGTTGTGCCGCCGCCCGACAGTTTCAGATCGCCGCCGATGAAATGGAAAAACCCGCCGCCGAAAAACGTCACCTCGTTGGCATCATACGTCGGGCCGACCGCAACCTGAAGCGATTCCCATTCCACGCCGCCTTTGACTGAAGTGCTGCCCATCTGGGAATCCTCGAACTCGCCCTGGAAATATTGAATAATGCCGCCCCATGTTACCGGGTCCTCTTCGACAAAGGTAACTTTCGCACCGATGCCCCAGAGAAGCTGACCGTCGTCGGTGAATTCGACCCCGGCATCGTCCTCGAGCTCGGCATCGGCCAATCCGACCCGAACAAAGATATCCGTATTCTCGAACAGCCCGTACGAAAAGGTCCCCAGATAACTGTCGATCTGGAAATCGTCGATCGAATCAGTGATGGTCACACCGCCGACGGTCGCCTCGGCCTCGACTTCCTGTTTACTGTAGGTCACATCGTAAGCGATCGACCAGTTGTTTTGCTCAAGATCGCTTTTCGGCGCCCCCAGCGGACCCGCCGCCCAAATGACACTGCTCGAAAACAAAATCGAAACGGCAATAAGAATAGTTGTTTGTTTGCGTTTCATCACCCGCATCCTTTCTTGAATTCTCTAATGAAAATGATTGAAAAACGTACTGTATCAATGTCCTCGGGCAGGTCAATAGGCAAGCCAACGTATCCGATTTTTTGGCAGATAGAACCGTATAATTTAATAAACTCCTAACGCAATCCTGACAATTTGATGTAAAGTCGGCATGGTCCTGCATCATTCAAACAGGCAATGTGATCGATGAAATCTACGATCGGCTGTCCAGGATGAGGGTGACCGGACCATCGTTAACGCTGTTCACATGCATATGGGCGGCGAAAATCCCTTTTTCAACGGAAATGCCTTCAGCCGCGATCTGTGCGGCGACGTGTTGGTAATATTCGTTTGCGATTTTCGGCTCGGCCGCCGGATCGAAGCTCGGCCGTCTGCCTTTGCGACAGTCCCCGCATAACGTAAACTGGCTGACCAGCAGGACCGCCGCGCCGACATCCTGTACCGAGCGATTCATGCGGCCGGTATCGTCCTCAAAGATTCGCAGGCCGGCAATCTTGCGGGCGATGAATTCGATATCGTCCGGGGTATCTCCCTTGGCCACGCCAAGATACACTAACAGGCCCGCATCGATCCGGCCGACAACCTCACCGTCCACTTCGACACCGGCCTGTTTGACGCGCTGAACAACCGCTTTCATGAATTCGCCTTTCCATATCGGATCACCCGTCAAAACGAAGGGTTCTTTGTTTTATTCAAAGCGTTCGGGAAAATCAGCTTTGAGACCGATCGGTTCAATATCGATCGGTTCGAAGCCCAGTTTTAATGCCGGCGAATCGGGCTTGAGGCGAAAATCGCGCCCGGCCAGATCGACAAAACACGGATCGGCCACCACCGAGTGTGTTTCGTACCGCCGCTGGTGCATCTCCAGCCACTGCTCGTAGCTGCGGCTCGGTGCCGAGTGTCCGCCGCCGATCATCAACAGGCCGTACGGATTATAGAACACATTCCAGTCACTGGCGCTGACCCGGTCATCGGAATAATTTTCAAAGTAATAGATGTACCGGTCGCCTTCGTAAACCGGCTCTTCGAAAGCGATAATGTTATTGAGATATTTGTGATTATCGACGCGTTCGCCGCCCATCTCGAACGAACTGATACCGCTGCGGCAGTATTTGCTGACGATGATGATGTTATTTTGAATGTCGTTGTGAATACCCTTGGCATAGATACACTGATTCAGATAATGCGGCGTGTTGCTGCCAATGACATTGTAAATGATGTTGTTGGTTACCGTGAAAAAGTCGCTTGCGTCGTCGAGATAGATCCCGCTTTGCACATCAAACTCGAGATTGCCGGTATCGTGAATCAGGTTATTATGATAGACATTGTCGCGCCCGGGACCCCATGATTCCATCGCGCCGGTATCCTGCGTTTCGAGATTGACGTGATGGATATGGTTATAGGCAAGCAAGTTGTTTCGCGTGAACATGTAATCGTAATGATTTTCCCACGTCATGTCTTTGATCCGTTCGCGGGCGATCTGATAGCGAAAGCCGTTCAGTGCCGTGCCGTATCGCGGCATGTGGTGGATGTCGTTGTGGACGATGCGGTTATGGCCGCTCTGATAGACCATAATCCCCGCGCCGTGCCCGACGAGCTGCCCGCAGTGATGGATATGATTGTTCTCGATCAGGTGGTGATGATTCTCATAGATCGCATCGTCCGAGGGGCCGATGTTATAAAGCTGCACACCGTACATCCCGTTGTTGCGGATCTCGCAGCCGTAAAGCACGTTGTACTGACTGTAGCGATTGAAAAAGACGCCGTCCTTGCCCGCGTTTTCGATCCGGCAGAATTTCACCGAGCAATTCCGGGCACCGCTGACCTGAACCGCATACTCGCGGCAGATGGTAACATCCAGCCCTTGAAAATGCAGATTCTGCATTGGATTATCGCGCGTGCTGTTGAGCTTGATCACACTCTCGGCAGTCGCCAGGACTAATTCCTGATCGCCGGGTTTACCGTCGGCGCACCAGAAATACGCCTTGCGGCCTTTTTGATCGATCATGCACTCACCCGGCCGATCCAGCAGCGCCAGCACATTCTTGACATAATACGTACACGGGTAATTCTGCTTCATCGGATAGCCCGCATCCGTGCCCATCCGAATGATATGCTTGTCCGGATCGATCGTTTCGATGGGTTTGTCCTGGCTGAACCAGCGGCCCTGCCACGACCCCTGCCAGATAAAAATCGTCGCCTGCGAATAGTCCCAGTCGGCCGGATTAAAATGGTTCGGATCATAGTAAAACGCCCGCACATCGTTGTCATCGACCGCACCGATCGTCTTAAAATACCCCTCATCCGGCGCGCGGGCCAGCGTTAAGCGCTGATTATTTTCAAAGACATGCCCGGCCGTCATCCCTTCGGGAATCTCGGCGACCATGATATCGCCTTTGTAAACCCGGTAGTCTTTCAACGGCATCCCGCCGACCAGCCGCGGCACCTCATCTTTGTACGCTTTATACATAATGCCGTATTGCTCATCGCCGCTGTCTTTGGCGTCAAAGACGATTCCTTTGGGCAGATAATACGTCCCGCCGCGAAGGTAAACGGTAACATCCGATTTCAATCCCTCGCCGATCATCTGCCGCACCGCCATCTGCGCCTTTTCGATCGTCTCGAAAGGCATCGCCTTCGTGCCGGGATTGGCATCGTCGCCATCGGTCGCCACATAAAAGCACACGTGTTTCGGATGTGATTTTGTAACGCTGTCCATACTTGCACAACCGGCGATTAGAAATGTCATAATGGAACTGATTAAAATGGTCTTTCTCATCTGCATTTTCTCCTGATTTCAATTACTGTTGGTCCGGGCGAATCAGCTTAGCCGATTGCCGCTGTTTTTTCAATTGCGAATGTTCCTTTTTCGCCTGCAGGCGTTTCTCGACCGCCGATTTCGGCACACGCGTCTTTTTGCGAACCGGCTTTCGCCGCAGCGCCTGTCGAATCAGCTTGACAAATTTGTCAACGGCCGCCTCGCGATTGGCCTTCTGGCTGCGGTGCTTCTGGCTGGCGATATGCAGGACACCTTCCTTATCGATTCGCGTCGCGAGTTTTTTGCATATTTGCCGCTTCTGCTTATCATCCAGGTGTTGCGACGCATTGACATCGAACAACAGCTCGATCCGCGTATTGACCTTGTTGACGTTCTGCCCGCCCGGCCCGCTGCTGCGCGACGCCCGAAAGCTCAGCTCGTCCTCGGCAATTCGAATTGTCGGCGTTATTTCGATTTCCATGACCCAATCATCACATTCTTGCGTAATTACTAAATTGCCGTTATAACACGGTTTAGAATTGGAGTAAAGCATGATGACCGTATTTACAGACGCATTTTCGAGTACGTTTTCGGCCGTACTGCAGATCTTTCTGGTCGCGGCAGTCGGGGCACTCTCCGCGCGCTTCAAGCTGCTCAAGCCCGAACAGACGCGAACGCTCTCGGCCATCGCCGTGCGGGTCTTCATGCCCTGCCTGATCTTCGCCAACGTCATCAAGAATTTCCAGCCCGCCCAAATCTGGCTCTGGCTGGCCCTGGCGGCCTCCGCGGTCATCATGATGGGATTCGGCATCACCGTCGGCGCGGCGATCTACCGAAAGCAACTGCCCGGCGGCAAAAACATGCTCGCCCTCGCCGGCATCCAGAACGCGGGCTTTCTGGTCCTGCCGCTCGGCTCGATCCTCTACCCCGAAAGCGAACCGCGATTCTACCTATACTGCTTTCTGTACTTCACCGGCGTGAACATGATGATCTGGGGCGTCGGCAAATTCCTGGTCAGCACCGAGGCCCATGAGAAGATGAGCTTTCGCGGCCTGATCAACCCGCCCTTTCTCACCACCACCCTGACGCCCATCCTCGTCCTGCTGCGGGCCGACGCGGTGATCCCCTCGATCCTCGTCAAATCGGTCGCCATGCTCGGCCAGGCCGCCGTGCCCATGGCCATCTTCATTCTCGGCGCCATGCTCGGCCAGGTGAAATTGAAAATGCGGCCGTACTATATGGATATCCTCAAGACCGCTGCGGTCAAATTCATCGTCCTGCCGGTCGTCACGATCGCGGTGGTATGGCTGCTGAAACTGCACGAAACCAACCTCCTGCTGGCCTATTTCTTTGTTCTCCAGTCCGCCGCCGCGCCCGCCATCAACCTGATGATCCAGGTCAGCCACTACGGCGGCGACCAGCAGAAAATCGGCGCCATGTACCTCGCCCACTACCTCATCTGCATCCTCGCTATGCCCCTCTGGCTCGGACTCTTCAACGCCCTCACCGCCTGATCCCACTGTAGGGTGTGATGAAATCGCACCAATTTATTCCCAGAACTGCTTTTGAACGCTGTCAATCACAAACCCGTTATCCCGAAGCAGTTGCAGATAATCCGCCCTGCTCAGCCGCTCGAAATCAGCGATCTTCGCCCGGATCTCCGGGGTAAAATAATTGTCGTAAGCGAGCTTATTCGGGTCGAGCTCCTTGCTCAGCAGCGGCCCGGCCGTCGAGACCACATCCCCCGTTTCGTCCATCTCAATGGCGAAAATGTCACCGGATTCTTTATGGCGATACAGGGCTTTCATTGTGTTGAAAAAATACTATGGTAATAGAAACTCTATTAGTGATTTACAGATTTTCGTATTCTATATAAAGTCAATAAAGCTTTATGTACATCATCTACAATTGACATAGGCAAACCAATTGCCTTTGCAATTTTTTGATCCAAGTTACGTCTACTAGAATCTTCCAATTCCTCAAACACACTTTTCACGGGACGATTTTTAATGTTAGAAAAAGCAGATAATATTTTTTCGGTTTCTCTTTCATTAATTAAGCTTATATCGGGCACATAAAAACCTTTTCTTATTTTAGTTGCATTTATGTCCAAAACACCTAAGCCTCTTCCGAAACCAAGTGCTTCAATAAAATACATTGAGAAAGTTGAATTTAGTAACGCGTGAATAAGGTTGTGATCTATGCCTTCACCAATAGTAAACCGAATTATTCTTTGATCAACAAATGTAGGCTCCGGTGTCTTAGCGATAAAAATTCTAGTGTCCGGGTTCATCGATAAGATAAAATCCGCCAGAGTTTTTGTGTCCATTTGGTACCAAAACATACCATGTCTTGCTAAAACAGCAGGTAACGGTTGCCCTTTTGTATTACGCATATTTTTAAATTTATTAATCCATTCTAAAGCCCCTGTTTTATCTGCCGATTTTAACTGATCTATCGACATAGAACAACAGAATGCATAATTAGTTGGCATCGCAGTCAAAGAATTAATATCGCGAAGGCTTCTTATTACTGGTTTTATAAATTCATCTTCAATGGTTTCACAATCGTCAGGAGAGGGATAAAACATTTGATTCCAACCGCGACGCTCCCCCCCTGGCGACTGTTATATTATAGTTCCCTAAAAGTTTAAACTTTTCTTTGTTGGATAGAAACCATTCCACATTAGAAAAACATGACATCCAGCCAATAGACAAGTCATCTAATTTCTTGATATCACTTAAAGATATTTTATTTGTAATGATATTAGAAGAATTTGTGTTGGTAATAATATCAGAAGCAATATTATCGATGTCGCTTAAATATATATTTTTTAAGATTGAAATAAATGATATTTTAGAATTGCTTGTGCTTTTACCTTTTTGGCACACCAAAAGATTGGTAACCACATCTGTATTGTGAAACCACCGACCATTCGCAGAAGTTACAACACACTTAATTGAATAAAAGCGACTTAATAAGTCTCGAAATAATTTTCCCCATTCGGTAGCTAGCCATGAATTTGAAACTATTATTCCTATATGTCCATTTTTGTCTAAAATATCATAAATTAAAAAAGGAATATAAGCGTACAAATCACTCCTGCCGCTTAACTGTTCTGCATTAGGTATATTATGCTTGGAATAAAAATATTCTATTTTTTCAAAAGCTACTGGATTCAATGTATTCAAATCTTCGAATTGAACAAATGGCAGGTTCGATATTATTGCAGAAAATAAAGGTATTTCTATTTTTTTCTGATCGCCTGTAGAAGGATCAATAAATAATATTTTTTGCCCTGCTTCAAGTTTAAATGCATCGTGCGTGAAAATCCTTAGAGGTACATTCATGTTTTCTGGGGCCGATATCGCTAATGCTGCAATTTGAACAGGGAATGCAAATTTATCACAGCCCCATGTTGACTCTATTGCGACTCTTCCAGAAATGTTATAATTGCATTTCACCGATAAAATGGAATTTACAATTGTTCCTGTCCCACAAAAAGGGTCTATAGCTATACCTGTTTTATCGTCAAGAGTTAAGAATACTAATAGGTCTGCAAGTTTTTCAGGAGTAACATATAGGCCTGCCGTTTTCTTGATTGTTGTTAAGATTGTTGCTTTTAAGACGCTCTGCAGGATGGCTCGGTCAATTTGTGAAAATTGAAATTCCTTCAAAAATTCATTTATATCAATGAATGTATCCCATACTGATTCAGGGATTAAATAATCAAAATCGATGCGATGGAAGACATTTGCGAAATCGCTTTTAATAGAAATATCTTCAAATAAATTCAACGCCTCTTCAAGCGTGGTTTCTTCAGTAATGCCTTCTAACTTGCTAACGGAGTCAGTATATGCTTTTAAAATATTAGAAAAAATAAAACGGTTAAACCATCTTAAAAGTATATGATATGCTAAAGGGCCTGCTGGAGATCTCTCTCCTGGATACTCCAACTTCACATGCCTCCACCAGACTTTGATTTTTGCATCAATCCCGCTATCTTTTTTCATCTTTTCTTCTATATAACGTTTTACTTCTAACTGGCATGTTAGGAGCTGTTCAACTATCCCTGAATCAGAAAACATAATTTCAGGGGCAACGCCTGAGATTAAGCCACCTTCAAAATACCTATTTAGCTTTTCTAAAATCTCATCAGCACCAGATTTCCAAAGATCGGGGTGATTGACTACATCTTCTCTGGATACAATTGCATTGTTTGCATAAAGAGGTTCCTCATATAATTCATATATATTTATTTTTTCATTGAGGATGTATAACACTGCAATAGACACATTCCAAACAACGAAACTATTAAGCCCTAAAGAGCGAGCTTTTTTTTCTGCGTTTGATATAAATTCTTGATCATTTATAGATGTATCAGGCATCTTTAGTTCCCATCCCTGAAGAAGCCTGCCCGTTGATTTGTCGCCGTATAAAAGCACGTCCGGAAAAAGAAGATTTTTTTCTGCTTTTAAAGTTAGCTCACCAGAAGCTCGTTTTATAAATTTGTCTGGCAATATAGTTAGGTTAATGTAGGAAATTAAATCTATTGCCCAAGATCGCTCGTTATAACGAAGCATGGTTTCTCTTGCCATATTGACAAAGCTCCTTTATGACTCCCAAGCGATCAATTTTTTTTGAAAACGCAATTTTTGATTCTGACAAAAAGGCATTCTTTAGTCGCTTACGAGCAATCTCAATAAGATCAATACTATCCTCTTTAAACAACTTTGCATTTTGGTTTTTTTCTATGCCCACAAAATTACGATTTTCACGAATAGCAGAAACCAAAAAACTGCCAGAGCCAAATGCATTATCCAAAACTACATCTCCTTCATTAGTAAATGTCCTTGTCAAATAACGCCCTAATTCAACAGGTTTTTGAGTAGAATGCCATACCGTTGATTCTGGCTCACTTTCCGGTGTTTTAAAGTAAACAACATCTGTTGGATATCGCAAACCATTTCTGCTTTCTACCAGTATGGGCTTAAAATTGCCATAACTTCCTGTATATTGGTTTTTGCGAACACCTTTTGTATAAGCTTTTCCAACTTTCATTTGTGGATTATAAATTGGTTGACGACGATAAAAAATGCATATATCTTCATGTTTACGCAAAGGTTGTTTTTTTGCATTCAAAAAATTTGTTGGCTTTGATTTTTCCCAAACAATTTTATAACGGAAAAAACGTTCATTGCTTAATATCAATTTCGCTGTAAAAACACCTTGAGACGTTAAAACAATAGCACCATTAGATTTTACAACACGGTTGTATTGTTCCCATAACTCATCTAAGTGTATTACTGAATCCCATTTGTTCTGTGTTGTTCCATATGGCAAATCACACAAAACCATATCAATTGAATTTTCTGGTAGATGCTGCATAACATCCAGACAATCACCTTCGAATAAATGATTGATGTAGTCTGCCGGCTTGAGAATCTTGGGTTTTTTCATCGTGCTAACCTTTATAATTAAAAAAACTGTCTAAAAAAACAAAAAGTTGATAGAAATTTTATTACTTAGTAGTGTTTCATTTATTTACAACTTCTTTTGCCATAAACCGCCCTTTTTTAAAAATCCGTTTTTCTGGCCGCATCTTTAAACCTGCGGCCAGTTTAATCCCATTCCCCCCACTTTTCCAACAAAAAAACGCTTTCATACTGTCTTTTTCGCGGAATTTGCACCGGCTTGCCCGCAAACGCATAACGCAACCGATACGCGCCGCGCAACCGCAACCGCGTTACCATCCTTTATCTCTGTGTCCGCTGTGCCCTCTGTGGCTTATAAAAGAACCAAAAAAAACCTTGACTTTCGGCGGTTTTTTGGTATAATGTTGGGCGTCTCAGGGCGAGACCGAACGTCATTCCGAGCATGGCCGAGGAATCTGCTTAAAATAGATGCCGCGTAGCAGCCACCATGGTTTTAACTTTTACGCTTTGGCTTTGACTTTGAACCTTTAACTTTTCACT
>CAZFDE010000041.1:0-21997 GCA_964517795.1 uncultured Pirellulales bacterium
CCGCACATTATCCGGCGGCTGAGCGGATTTGACAGCCGCATCGTATTGCCCGGCTCATTTTTGACCGGTGCGGCCCTATTGTGTATCTGTGACGGCTTTGCCCGGACGATCGTCGCCCCGACCGAGATGCCGGTCGGGATCATCACGGCCATCGTCGGCGGCCCGTTCTTCATCGCCCTGCTTATCCGAAAACGCTGAAAAAACTTGCATTTCTCAATTTTTTAGGGTAATCTACTCGGTCAATGGCAACCGATATGGCAAGGACGGCATGAAGAAAATTTCAAATATTGTTTTTACAAAAAACCGCCCCCTGCAGCTTGAAGGGTATCTTCGCAGCCTGGGGCGTTTTATGCCCACTGAACTGATTCAGACCTATATCCTTTATAAGCCCGAATTATTCGATGCCGAGTATGACAGCGTTTTCAATCAATACCCCGATTGTAACATTATTCGGGAAAAGGATTTCCACACCGACCTGCTGAATATCATCGGCAATATCGATACCCCTTATACGCTCTTTGGTATTGACGATGTGGTCTATTTCGATGGTGTGCCGTGGGAAACGATCAAATCGACATTCGAAAAGCTGGGCGATTCGCTGTTTGGCTTCTCGCTGAGGCTGGACAAACGTCAAATGCCCCAGGATGAACAGGCCAACAATATTCAGACACATGATGTAAATGATTTGCAGGTATTTGCGGTGGACTGGACAAAGGGCCAGACACATAATACCCGTTATCCGTTTGAGTTATGCGCGACGGTTTATCGTACCGATGATATCCGCCGGATCATTAATGGTGTGATGAGCCATACCCCGCTCTGGCAGTCGCTTTTTAAGCCCGGCCGGGCCGGACTGAATATCCTGGGGCTGTTGATCGCCAAACGCAAAATCCTCAAGAAATTTGGCTTTATCTATAGCCCCAATACGCTCGAATCATGGTGCTGCCGCTATGTCCAGAACAACCCGGAAAATTTCGGTAATCTTCTGGGATTTGGGCATATCTGTACGACAGCGATCCAGGTCAATATGGTCAATACATCGACCGACAACCAGTGTGCGATTAGCGAAGAATTAACAGTTGAATCGCTAAACCTAAAATTTCAACAGGGCTGCCGCCTCGATATCGATCGTGTAAAAAAACAAAACCCCTGCCAATTTCACACCGACAAAGCATATTTTCATTTAATCGATACGATCACGGGAGGAACAAGATGTTCGGTCGTTTAGATTCATGGCGAATGCAATTGAAAAAGTCATTCATAGAATTCGATGCGCAGATACAGGTCCGGCCCATAACTGGTTAATGCCCATGAATACATCCGTTCGAAAAATACTGATTCTGTCGGACAGCAGTTACAAGCCAATCAAAATGTATCTGGACCAGATGCCCAAGCTGGCAAAGGGCCTGATGCGGCTGGGTCATGATGCACGAATGATCAGCTACGCAGGTATAGTGAATGCCCTAAGCCCTTTTAAAAGTAAAACACTTTCCCAGTGGTTATACAAAAAGAAAACCGATGAAGTCATCGCTCGATACGCGCAAAATTATCAGCCCGATTATGTGTATATCGGCTTTGCGAGGTCGATGGATGCCGGAACAATTGAGATGTTGCGAGACGCGGTCCCCAGAGTAAAAATAATCGGACTGGACGGCGATCCCTGGCCGAAACTGCAAAAGGACAAACGCATCCAGACGGCAAAGCATATAGATATTGTCACGGCTACCAATAATGGCCGATTCCTGCAGGATTATCGCGATGCCGGCGTAAAACATTGTGTTTTTATGCCCAATATGTGCGATCCCGATACGGATTACCGTTATGAGGTCACACCCGATTGGAAAACGGATATCTTATGGACCGGTGCGATTGAGCATGGGGCCAATTCGGATGAAAATATACGGCGCAAAGTGCTCGAACGGCTGGAAAAACAGGATAAGTGCCGTATTTACAGCTGTTTAGGGCGGCCTCAAATCGAGGGGTTGGCGTATTTGTACGCTATCAGCGGAGCAAAAATCGGTTTGAGTATCAACGCGGTCAACGATGTCAGTATGTACCACTCGGATCGCTTGACACATTATCTTGCCTGCGGAACATTCGTCCTGGCCAAACGGGTGCCGGACAGCGAACGATTATTTAAAGACGGCGTCCATCTGAAATATTTCGATACGGTGGACGAATTTTTCGAATTAGCAAACTGGTATTTGAAACATGAAGCACAGCGGCAACACATCGCTGATGCAGGTATGGCATACGTTCACCAGGAATTGAACTGTGTTCAAATGGCCGGGTACATTCTTAATCTGCTGGAAAACGGCAGCTACGATGCGCCCTGGAACCGTTCGACTTAAAAAGGACCAAACCGATGGTACGATTTTCAATAAAAAAGAAACGTCACGCTTGGCTTGATCGGCGTTTGCCGCAATACGCGATTGGCAAATGGAGTTACGGAGAACCAAAAATTCTTTCGCGCAAGGAAGGCGCATCGCTCACCATCGGTGCTTTTTGTTCGTTTTCGACGGAGGTCAAAATTTTTCTCGGCGGTGAACACCGCACGGACTGGGTCACCACCTTTCCCTTCAATAAACTCTGGGAATCCGCCAAAACATTCACCGGCCATCCGAGCACCAAAGGCGATGTAATCATCGGCAACGATGTCTGGATCGGACACGCTGCGATCATCTTATCCGGAGTAACCATCGAGGATGGTGCCATGATCGGCGCCGGCGCGGTGGTGACCAAAAATGTGCCGGCATACGGCATCGTCGCCGGCAATCCCGCGCGGCTGATCCAGAAACGATTTGAGGAAGATATCATCCGGCGGCTGTTGAAAATCGCCTGGTGGAACTGGGACGATGACAAAATCCGTGCATTTATGCCGCTGTTACTGAACGACGATATCTTGAAATTTATAACGGAAGCGGAAAAGTGAAATACCCTCCCAAGCTAAATGTGGTACCCAAATGAATCCTGTCATCAAAATCGACTTAAAATGGTTGCTGGCATCCGGACAACCGGTGATCGTCGAGTTGGGCTGCGGCCCGAAAAAGAAGCCGGGCCGGATCGGAATCGATTATCTGGACCTGCCGAATGTGGATATCGTTGCCGATATGGAACACGGACTTGGTTTTTTGCCGGATCAATCCGTTAACGAAATCCATTGTAAAAGTGTCCTGGAGCATATACACCATTTCGAACTGCTGCTGGGCGAGATCGTACGGGTTCTCAAACCCGATGGCAAAGCGTATGTCTTTGTTCCGCACTTTTCCAATCCGTACTATTATTCCGACCACACCCATAAACGGTTTTTCGGATTGTATTCGTTTTACTATTTCGTCGAACCTGAATTTCAGCTCAAACGAAAGGTACCTGTTTTTTACAGTTCCCTCCGAATACAGATTGTATCCCTAAAATTAATTTTCAAATCGCCCTTTTTTATTTCGAAGCAATTGGGCAAAATATTCGGCTGGATCGTCAACCGTCATCGGATTTTCAAAGAATTTTATGAAAAACATTTGTGCTATATCGTCCCGTGTTACGGCATCGAGGTGGTCTTCACCCCTATTTCTGAGCCGTCTGCACCAAATGATAAAACCGTCGAGGTGTAACACTTGAATCTTGCTTTTCTTCATGGTAAAATCACTGCCGTCTGATGAAAGAAAGGATGAATCTCAAAGGAGTTCAAAAAAAGACAATGCCCAGAGAATCAGTAAAATCGTTTATTGAGCGAACAACGCCGATCGGCAGGCTGGCACGCCGGCACCGCGAGCGAAAACTGCGAAAAAAATACATCACGTGGCAGAAAACCGAAGGTAGCGGCCCGATGCCAAACTACGGTAAACAACAGGAGGTGATCGCCTATCTGAAAAAGTTTGGGATTCGGACGTTCATCGAAACCGGCACCTATAAAGGTAAAATGGTCTATGCCGTAATGCCGTATGTGGATGATATCTATTCGATCGAACTGGATCCGGTGTATTGTCGGCGGGCACAGGAAAAATTTGCCGGATACACGAACATTCACATTATCGAGGGCCAAAGCGGAGAGGTCCTGCCGCAGATCATGGCCGACATCCAGACCCCCTGCCTGTTCTGGCTGGATGCGCATTATTCGGGCGGAATGACGGCCAAAGGTCCCAAGGACAGCCCCATTATGCAGGAGATGGAATGTATTTTAAGCCACCCGAATGCCGATCGGCATGTGATCCTTATTGACGATGCCCGCTGTTTCACCGGCAGTAACGGCTATCCGGACGTGAACCAATTCAAGCAGGATATCGCAACCCAATATCCGCATTTATCGTTTGATGTGGTCAATGATATTATACGAATTCATACGAATAAAGGATCACTAATGAGCGGGAATGAATATATCCAGCCCAAACCGGCGTGGCGCAAACCGAATACATGGCTGCTCGAATACGCATCGAATCTGACATCCCAAAACGGTGAAGATGGCATACTGGAAAAGGTATTACAGACCATCGGTGATCGAGATCACTGGTGTGTCGAGTTCGGAAGCTGGGATGGAAAAACATGCAGCAATACCTACAAGCTGATATCCGAAAAAGGATATTCCGCTGTATTGATTGAAGCCGATCCGAAGCGATTTGGTGACCTGAAGAAAAATTTCGAGGGTAATCCTAAAACCGTCTATTTCAATCGGTTCGTTGGCTTTGAAGAACATAACAGCCTGGATATCATCCTGAAAGAGACCGGCATTCCCAAAGATTTCGACCTGCTCTCAATCGATATCGACGGAAACGATTATCATGTCTGGCAGGTGATTCATGAATACACGCCCAAAGCCGTCATCATTGAGTTCAATCCAACGATCCCTAAAACGGTGGAGTTCATTCAGCCGAAAGATATGCGAATCAGTCAGGGCAGCAGCCTGCTTTCCATCGCCAAATTGGCAAAAAGCAAAGGCTATGCACTGGTATGTGCGACAAAAAATAATGCAATCTTCGTCCGGGATCAGTTCTTCGACCGCTTTCAAATCGAAGACAATTCAGTCAATACGATGATGGTCGATGAATCGATGGTAACACATCTGTTCTGCGGCTACGACGGAACGGTATTTATCCGGGGATACGGTAAATCCCCCTGGCAGCAAATTCCGTTTAAAGAATCAAAAATGCAAATCCTGCCGGGCTGGGCCAGAAAACGCTTCAGCGATCGAAATGCCGTCCGCAAGAAGGCCGGAAAAATCTATCGCAGATGGCTTAAGGAGAAGTAAAGGTTTGTTTTTAGATCGGGATTAGGCATGCAGTTTAATTCATTAGTGTTCATTTTATTTGCGACTCTTTTTTTTATCATGTGGCCGTTGCTGCGTAAACGCAATAATCCGCGGTGGATCTATCTGGTCTGCGCATCATTTATCTTTTACGGCTGGTGGGATTGGCGATTCCTGTTTCTGATTATCGGCAGCGGCCTGATCGACTTTTTTGCCGGCGTGGCGATGGTCAAATTTCCAAGCCGTAAAAGGCTATGGCTGATCCTTTCAATCATCGGGAATGTCGGCTCTCTGGGACTTTTCAAATACCTTGATTTCACATTGGCCAATGTCAACTGGCTTTTCAATCTGCTCGGCCTGGACATCCAGGTCCCGGTCGCGCATCTGATCCTTCCCGTCGGCATCAGCTTTTACACCTTCCAATCCATGAGTTACACCATAGACATTTACCGCAACGAATTGAAACCCACGCACAATATCTTTCACTTTTTTGCGTATCTGTCATTATTCCCGCAACTGGTAGCCGGTCCGATCGTCAGGGCAAAAGATCTGCTGCCGCAGCTTGAAATCGCCCAACCGGTCAGTGAACAGCAGCGATGGGAAGGGTTAAATCTGATCGCATTCGGATTTTTCAAAAAGGTCGTTGTCGCCGACACACTGGCAGCCTCGGTGAATATGGCATTCGCGTCGCAAACATTGGAACAATCGGCTGCATTCTGGTGGGTCATCATGATCATGTTCGCCTTCCAGATCTACTGCGATTTCAGCGGCTATTCGGACATCGCCCGCGGGCTGGGCAAATGGATGGGGTATGATTTTCCCGTCAATTTCCGCAATCCCTATATCGCCTGCAGTTTCCGAGATTTCTGGCAGCGATGGCATATCTCTTTAAGCACATGGTTTCGCGATTATGTTTATTTCGGTTTGGGCGGATCGAAAACGACCCGTCTGCGGTCGTACATGAATATGTGGGTGACCATGCTGATCTCAGGACTGTGGCATGGAGCGGCCTGGACGTTCATCGCATGGGCGGCACTGCACAGTCTGTATCTATCGACCGAACGCATGACAAACTGGACGGGGCGACTTTCGAAACTACCCGGCGGCCGCCATGTGGCCACACTCTGTGTATTTCTGCTGACGACATTAGCATGGGTCTTTTTTCGGGCACAAAGCTTCGGTCAGGCCTTTTCAATAATAGGGATCATGTTTGACTTGCGCAATTTTAATTCGGCGGTCGTCGATAAAGTCATCGATAACAATGCGATCAATGTGCTTTTCGTGATAATCGGATCGCAGTTATTCTTTTATTTGGGAATGGATAAAGCGGACTGGACAACATCCAAAAGCCGATTGAAGACGGCATTCGATTCGGCATTTATCGCCGTAGTGATCCTCATCTGCATGTTCATGCGGGCGCCGAGCAATACCTTTATTTACTTTCAATTTTAAAAAATGCGTAATGAAATGAATGATTAAAATGGCAAAAAAAAGAATCATACCGCTTGACCGAACGACGGCGACAATCCTTCTTGCAATCATATTGATTGTCATCATGGGCAATCTGCGCCCGAAAGAAGATATCGGCATCTATCCAAAACAGTACTGGGCTTCTAAGATTCACTGGAAACAATGTGCCGATGCCGTGATCACCGGTGATTCCAGAACACTGATGGGCGTGTCTCCGGAGGAACTGCAAAAAAAACTGAATTATCGATGCATCCGGAACTATGGATTCGGGGCCAATTGGTATAGTCGGGAATATCTTGAAGCGATCGAATCGCTTATGCTGCCGCAGGCCGACCGCAAGGCCGTCATTGTGGGTTTTTCACCGCATTCGCTGACCTGCCGCAGTGACGATTCGATGGGTAATTTTATCGAGCTTCGACAAATGTCTAAACAAGATGCGTTTCTGGATATACATTTTGGCGCACTGGTGCACTTTTTTGAACCGATGTCCTTCCGGGATGCCGCTCACGGCCTTTTCCCGGCTATCGCGCCCACCCAAACAGTGAAAGAGTATAAACAAGACGGCTGGGTCGCAGTCCATAAAGAACCGACCGTACTCGACGAGGTCAAGCGGTATCGCGGACTCTTTGAGCAAAGACAGGTCTCGCAGGAGGTGATTCACAATATAACGGATTTTGTCAGCAAATGGACTGCTCAGGGGATACGCGTTTATGGTTTTTTAGTGCCGACATGCAGAGAAATGGTTGATGTGGAAGAACAACTCAGCGGTTTTCAAAAAGAGTCGTTTATTGAATCGTTTCGCGTATGCGGCGGCGAATGGATCGATGTTGATCTCTACGGCTATAAAACATTTGATGGATCGCACTTGCAGGATGAAGCGGCCAGAAAATTCTCAGCGGACCTGGCCGCGATGATCGCTCAAATCGATCGGCAGCCAAAGCAGCACCCCTCTGCCTTAACGGCAACGACTGACGAAAAGAACCTTATCCAATAAAGGAATATCATGCGACTATTGATCATCGGCATTGACGGGGCCACATGGAATGTCTTGGACGACGATGTATTAAATAATCACATGCCGAATCTGCACCGACTGCAAAACCTGGGCAGTTGGGGTGTCCTTCGCTCGTGCGATCCGCCGATCACCCCCGCGGCATGGACAACCTGTATCACCGGCTGTCAACCATATACGCATGGGGTCGTCGGCTTTCGCGATTATGCCTTCAAGACAAACAATCTGAGCATTTCGACGGCGGATAGCTGCCGGGTCCCAACCCTATGGGAACATCTCAGTGACCAGCATTATACGGTTGCTTCCATCAATGTCCCATGGACATATCCCTGCCGCCCGGTCAACGGCGTCATAGTGGCCGGCTATGGCGTACCGGGGATGAACGCGGATTTTTCTTATCCCAAGGCATTCGGCAAAGAACTGCTGAATGCGATACCGGATTATGACATCCTGGCCGACTGGACGCATGGCGATATGAACGATATGGCGTTACTGGATAAAAATATCAGCGAGATTGAAAACCGCTTTCGACAGCGTGTCAGGGCAGCGCAATTCGCTGCGGAAAAATTCAATCCCGATGTCATGATGGTGCAGTTCCAAAACACCGATCTGCTGCAGCATTTTGCGTATAGCTGGGTCGATCGCAACACCCGGGATAGATATCCGCAGCAGCGAGACCGGATTTTCAAAATGTTTGGCGATCTGGATCAATGCATTGGCGATCTGTTGAAGACGGCCGGTGGCCATGATCTGCATATCGCGATTGTCAGTGACCACGGCCTTTGCCGCATGCGGGGTATGATCCGGCCGAACGCCCTGCTGTATCAATGGGGATATCTCCAACCCAAACCGGTGATTCATCGCATGTTGCGGCGGATGCATCGCAACGTTCAGAAACTGACGCCCGCGAAGAAACAGCGCATGAATCTGGAATTAAAGACGCCGGTGAACTGGAAAAAAAGCAAAGCGATGGTCGTTTACCCGGCCCTGTTGGGACATATCTATCTGAATGTCAAAGGACGGAATAAAGACGGCTGTGTCGATCCCGGCCGCGAATATCATGCAATCATCGAAGACCTGCGAAACAGGTTTTCAGCCTTGAAAGACCCTCAGACCCATCAGCCGGTCTTTGAATCGGTGCAAACACCCGCCGAACGGTATGGCACGGATAATCCCGACCCTCAAATCGTCGGCGACTTGATCCTCGTCCCCGCGCAGGGTTATATCGTCCATCAAAGTGCGTCGCGAAAAGCCGAACCGGTCAAAATCGTGCCGGATGACTCCGTCGCCGGTTGTCACTGTTATGAAGGAATCTATCTTTTCAGCGGCCCGAATGTAAAACAGGGCCGCAATAAAACAGCGCATATTGTTGATGTTGCCCCGACGCTTTACGCCCTGCTCGGGGCCAAAGTGCCGGATTATATCGACGGCAAACCCTTGCTGCACCTTTTCGAAAAATCCGTCCAGGTAGACCGACTGCACACTGATGCTGTCCACATTCGAAAACAGCACGAACTTTCTGAAAATGAACAATTGCTGATTCAGCAGAAACTCTCCGAACTGGGGTATATGGACTGAGTAATCGTTTTATGGAAAAACGTAATCTTCTAATCATCAGCAATAATCCCAGCCGGCCGAGTTTTCGACAGCGAATCGAGATGTATCTTGACATGCTCCGCCGCGACGGTATCGAACCGACCGTCGCGAAACTGCCAGCTGGTTTTTTTGCTCGACGAACCCTCTTTCGATCGTCCAAAAATTACGACGGTGTTCTACTGCATAAAAAAGGACTGAATTTTCTCGATGCACCGTTCCTGCGAAAGTTCAGCCGTAAGATCATCTACGATTTCGACGATGCCGTCATGGTTCGCCCCTCCGGCGCGTACAGCAGGGCCTATGCGCGGCCATTTAAATCGAGTACCCGAATGGCGGACTGTGTGATCGCCGGTAATACGTATCTGGCCAACTCTGCCCGGCAATATAATGCCAATGTAGTAATCCTTCCAACCGGCCTGGACACGCGAAAATATATGCCCTGTCATGAAAAGCCCAATGACGGAAAACTTCGACTGGTCTGGATCGGAAGCAAAAGCACCCTGAAATATCTGGAAGATATCGTTCCGGCACTGCTGCAAATAAGCAAACGCTATAACAATGTGATATTACGAATCATCGCCGACCGTTTTATAAAGGAAACCGCAATAGCTGTCGAAAAAATTCCGTGGTCTCTGGATCGCGAGGCGGCGGACTTGGCAGCCTGTGATATTGGGCTGGCCCCGCTTTTTGACACCCCCTTCACACGCGGCAAATGCGGCTTTAAGATTCTCCAGTATTTCGCTTGCGGGCTGCCGGTAATTGCTTCACCCGTCGGGGTCAATGCCGAACTGGTCGCGGACGGTGAAAATGGATGCCATGCTTACGGTTTCGACGAGTGGACCCAAAAATTAACACACTTGATCGAACATAAGGCACTTCGAATCCAGATGGGACAACATAACTTAGTTCGCGTTCAACAATTTGATAAAGATGTGATCGGTCACCGATTTGTTGATACCATTCAAAAAACCCTTCTTAATCCGTCTTAGATTCGAAATTCATCTTGAGCCATATGGAATACCGTTTCCGCGATCGCCAAACAGGCCGTAGCGGCCGGGGAGGGAGCATTGAGAATATGCAGCGAGCGATCGCCCTTTTCGATCACAAAATCATCGACCGGCTTGCCGTCTCGGGCCACTGCCTGGGCCCGAATCCCCGAGCGGCCGGGCACGATATCGGACATTTCCAACGAAGGTATCAGCCGCTGAAGCGATTTTAAGAATGCCCGCTTGGAAAATGCCCGGTAATACTCCGCCAGCCCATACCGCCAATGCCGCATGAACATCTTACAGGTCCCCGGAAAAGTCAGCGACTGCCAGGTATCTTTGACGTTCATGGCCGTTTTCGAATACCCTTCTCGCTTAAACGAGAATACTGCGTTCGGCCCGCACTCGACTGAACCATCGATCATTCGCGTAAAGTGCACACCCAAAAACGGGAACTGCGGATCCGGCACCGGATAGATCAGATTTTTAACCTTATTTTTCGCCGACTCGGCCAGTTCATAATAATCACCCCGAAATGGTACAATCCGCACATTCGGCCTCAAGCCATCCATCATCGCAATACGGTCGCTCTGCAGACCGGCACAATTGATCAGAAACCGGGCCTCGAAATCACCCCTGCTTGTAATAATCCGCTTGCAGCCGCCCTGCTGCTTTATCGCAGTCACTTCATGGCCGGTCAGGATTTTATTTTGAGTCGAAACATTGCGAATCAATTCTGCGAATTTACGAGCCACTTGCTTAAAATCAATAACCCCGGTACACGGCACATAAAGGCCGGCAATCCCATCGCAATACGGCTCATGTTTTTTGATTGCATCTCGGTCAATCTCTTCCAACCCCTCGATGCCGTTAGCCAAGCCGTTTTGAAAAACCCGCTCCATGTGCGCCAACTCGTTTTCGCGTGTGGCAACGATCACCTTGCCGCAGATTTCATGGGCAATATTATGTTGTTGGGCGAAATCGACCAGCATTTTTCGCCCTTTGGTGCAATTTTCGGCCTTGAATGAGCCGGGTTTATAATACAGGCCGGAATGGATGACCCCTGAATTGCGGCCGGTCTGATGAAATGCCAATTCATTTTCTTTTTCGAATACGACGATGCGAATATCGGGAAAATGGTGCGAAATGGTATATGCGGTCGCCAAACCAACAATACCGCCGCCAATAATGGCAATATCAAACGATTGTTCCTGCTGCAAAATGTCATTCCTTTAACTTTTGCAGAAGATTATGAGCCATCAAAAAGCGATTGTCAAGATCACGCTTGTCGCAGCCAATGATCAATCGCAGCGGCAGCCCCGCGACCGCCTGCGATCGCCTTGACCACCAGTGACGCTCCGCTGACGGTGTCGCCGGCCGCAAAAATCGCCGGATTACTGGTTTGATAATTGTCCGTCGCGATATTGCCCTTGGGATCCAGTTTGATCCCCAGCGAATCCACCAATCCTTTATGGGCCACATGGACATACCCCAGTGCCAGCAGGACCAGATCGGCTTTCAGCGTAAATTCCGTCCCCTTGAGCGGTTTGAGTTTCCACTTGCCGTCATGCTCAAACCATTCGACTTTACAACAGTTGAGTTCTTTGACGTTACCGCCGCGACCGGTGAACGATTGGGTCATGACCGACCATTTACGATCGCACCCCTCCTCGTGTGACGACGACGTCCGCATGATCCGCGGCCACATCGGCCAGGGCGTATCCGGCGGGCGAGTCTGCGGCGGCTGGGGCAGTATCTCGATCTGAGTGATACTTTGGGCCCCTTGCCGCTTAGCCGTCCCGACACAATCGCTGCCGGTATCGCCGCCGCCGATCACCACCACATCTTTTCCCTTGGCATTGATCAGGTCCTCTCCCTCAATCAGTTCGCCGCTAACCAGTTTGTTCTGCTGACTCAGATAATCCCAGGCAAAATAGATCTCATACAATGCCCGGCCGGGAACTTCCAGTTCGCGCGGCTGGCCGGCGCCCATCGTCAAACAAATGCAGTCAAATAACCGCTGAAGATAATCGGCTGATACATCTTCACCGGCCTTAACGCCCGATTGAAACTGTACCCCCTCAGGCTTCATTTGATCGAGCCGTCGATCGATGATCTTCTTATTCAGTTTGAAATCGGGAATCCCATAGCGCAAAAGCCCGCCGGGCTTTTCGTCTTTTTCGAATACGACCACATCATGACCGGCGCGTGCCAATTGCTGGGCGGCTGCCAACCCCGCCGGCCCGGAACCGATCACGGCCACCTTTTTACCGGTTTTCTTCTGCGGGATGATCGGAGTCACCCACCCTTGCTGAAATCCCTGTTCGACAATCTGATACTCGATATGACGAATACTGACCGGGTCATCGTTCACACCCAGCGTACAGGCCGTTTCGCACGGCGCCGGACAGATCCGTCCGGTGATCTCCGGAAAATTATTCGTCGAATGCAGATTATCGCACGCCTGTCTCCACAGCCCGCGATAGATCAGGTCATTAAATTCCGGGATTCGGTTCAAACAAGGGCATCCCGCGCCATGACAGAACGGTATTCCGCAATCCATACAGCGGGCCGCCTGCTGCTTGATCTGGTCCGGCGTCAGCGGCAAATCGATCTCGTTGAAATCATAGATCCGTTCCTCGACCGACCGATGCCCGGCGTCTTCGCGGGTATATTTCAAGAATCCTTTAACTTCACCCATAGAACACCTCCTCGGTCGCCGGCGTCGTTTCGGTATGTCGGCCTTCCTGGGCACGAATTCGCTCCAGTGCCTTGCGATAATCGATTGGCATGACTTTAACGAATTTGCCCACCATATCCGGCCATGCATCCAGAATTCGTTTAGCCAACTGACTGTGCGTATAATGCCAGTGCTTTTGGATCAGGTTTTTCAGAAGGTCCTTATCCTGCTGCTGCCAAACACTTTCAAGGTCCACCATCATCAGGTTACACAGCGTATCGAACAGTTGCATTTCATCGAGGACATACGCAATGCCGCCGCTCATCCCGGCCGCAAAATTACAGCCCGTCTTACCCAAGACCACCACAGTCCCGCCGGTCATATATTCACAGCAATGGTCGCCGACCCCTTCGACAACGGCAACGGCCCCGCTGTTACGAACCCCAAACCGTTCACCGGCCATGCCATTGACAAACATCTGGCCGGTTGTTGCGCCATAAAGAACCGTATTGCCAACAATGATATTTTCATGGGCCATAAACGGGGAGTTGAACGGCGTCTGAACGATAATCTTGCCGCCGGAAAGACCTTTGCCGACATAATCGTTACTGTCCCCGATAAGCTTGAGGGTAATCCCCGGCGCCAGAAATGCTCCGAAACTCTGTCCGGCTGTGCCCCGCAAAACAACCTCAAGCGTATCGTCCGGCAATCCCTGTGGGCCGTGCCGATTGACAACATGATTACTGAGGATCGCCCCCACCGTTCGATGAATGTTTCGGATCGACATATCCACGACGGTTTTTTTACCCTGTTCGATCGCAGATTTGGCTTTTTCAAGAATCTGCCAGTCCAGATTATCACCGGTCTTGACCGGCTGTTTATTGGTCAGATGAATTGCCCGGCCGTCAGATGTATCGGGCTGATGGAAGATCGCGCTGAGGTTAAGTCCCTTGGCCTTGTAATGATCGATCGCTTTTTTCATCACCAGCCGATCGACCCGTCCGACCATATCTTCTAATTTCCGAAATCCCAGTTTCGCCATAATTTGGCGGACTTCTTCGGCCACAAACAGCATATACCGCTGTAAATATTCGGGTTTTCCGGCAAACCGCTTTCGCAATTCGGGGTCTTGGGTCGCAATTCCATAGACACAGGCCCCTTCGTGACATTTTCGCAGCAGCGTACAACCCAAGGTAACCAATGCCGCCGTACCGAACCCGAATTGTTCGGCCCCTAATAACGCACCGATCACCACGTCACGGCCGGTCTTGAGCTGACCGTCCACCTGCACCCGAATCCGATCACGAAGACCGTTGAGGATCAACACCTGCTGGGTTTCGGAAAGCCCCAATTCCCACGGACAGCCGGCATGTTTGATCGACGATAACGGGCTGGCACCGGTTCCGCCGTCATGGCCGCTGATCAATACTTCATCGGCATTGCCCTTGGCCACGCCGGCGGCGATCGTGCCGACACCGACTTCCGAAACCAATTTTACTGAAACTTTCACACCCGGATTGCTGCACTTCAGGTCGTAGATCAACTGGGCCAAATCTTCGATCGAATAAATATCGTGATGCGGCGGCGGCGAGATCAATGTCACACCCGGTGTCGAATAACGCATCTTGGCGATTTCTTCAGTCACTTTGTGGCCGGGTAATTGGCCGCCTTCGCCGGGTTTTGCCCCCTGGGCCATTTTGATCTGTATTTCTTTAGCGTTCGCCAGATACTGGATCGTCACGCCGAACCGCCCGCTGGCCACCTGTTTGATCGCACAACTTTTGGAATCACCATTGGGCTCAAGCGTGTAACGCACCGGATCTTCGCCGCCCTCACCGGTATTGCTCATCGCGCCCAGTCGATTCATCGCAATCGCCATACATTCATGCGCTTCTTTGCTGATTGAGCCGTGACTCATCGCACCGGTACAAAAGCGTTTGGCAATCTCGGATGCCGGTTCGACCTCATCGATCGGAACCGCTTTGCCCGGGACAAAATCAAACAACCCGCGAAGCGTACATAGTTTCCTGGATTGATCATTGGCAGCCTGGGAAAACTGGGCATATAATTTTGCATCATTGGTATGAACCGCCTGCTGCAAAAAACTGACAGTTTGCGGATTCCACTGATGGGCTTCGCCGTTATGCCGAAAATGATAATCCCCCCCGAAATCGATCTCCAGTGACCCCGGTTCGCGTTGTGTAAATGCGCCGGTGTGCCGTCGCACCGTTTCCTCAACCAGCGAATCCAGGCCGATCCCTCCAATCCGGCAACTGCAGCCCGGAAAATAGGTTTCGACCAATTCACGATTCAATCCGATGACATCGAATAACTGAGCCATGTGGTAACTGCGCAGTGTCGAGATGCCCATTTTGCTCATCGTTTTGAGAATCCCTTTTTTGATCGCCGCGATATAATTATCCGCCACCTGGCTCGATTCAAGTTCCTCTTCAAACTCGCCGCGACGGTTCATTTCGTAGATCGTCTCAAAAACCATATACGGATTGACCGCATTGGCACCAAAACCACACAGCAGGCAAAAGTGCATGACCTCGCGCGGTTCGCCGCTTTCGACAATAATCCCCGCCTCACACCGCAGATTTCGTTTGAGTAAGCCGTTAGATACGGCCGATGTCGCCAGCAGTGAGGGGATTGCAGCTTTGGTTTCACTGACACCGCGGTCACTCAGTACAATCACCGATGCACCTTGTTGGATCGCGATCTGGGCCTGATCAACTAATGACACCAGTGCCTCGCGAAGGCTTTTCGTCCGGTCCTGGACATCGATATCAAATAGCATTTCCAGTGTTACAACCTTAAAATCATCCCGTTTGACGGTCCGAAGCCGCTGCATATCTTCGTTGGTCAGGATCGGATGCGGGATCTTCAATTGCCGGCAGTGCTGGGGTGTTTCTTCCAGCAGGTTCGGCCGCTTGCCGGTGAATGTCATCAGGCTCATCACCAATCCCTCTCGCAAGGGGTCGATCGGCGGATTGGTCACCTGCGCAAAAAGTTGTTTGAAATAATTAAATAATAACTTCGGTTGATCGGAAAGAACCGCCAGTGGTGCATCGTTACCCATCGAACCAACCGGCTCCTGCCCGTTCATGACCATCGGTGTCAGGATCATTCGCTGCTCTTCTCTTGTATATCCGAAAATCCGCATTCGCAACGCCAGTGTTTCAGCGTCCGTGGGGACGGCTTTCGGTGCATCGAAGAGCCCTCTCAGTTCAATGCGGTTCTCTTCCAGCCAGCGGCGATAGGGTTTTTGACGCGAAATTTTGCTTTTGATCTCGTTGTCAGTGATGATCCGCCCCTGCTGCGTATCAACCAGAAACATTTTTCCGGGCTGAAGACGCCCTTTCTGCTGAATTTTCTCCGGCGGAAACTCGACCACACCTGCCTCACTGGCCAGTATCGCCAATCCGTCTGTGGTCACCAGATATCGACACGGGCGAAGTCCGTTTCGATCCAGTGTTCCGCCAATAATCCGGCCATCGGTAAACACCATCGCCGCCGGACCGTCCCACGGTTCCATGATCGATGCGTGATATTCGTAAAAAGCACGTTTATCGGTACTGATATGATAGGTTGTACCGAACGCCTCGGGGATCAGCATCATCATCGCATGCGGCATACTGCGTCCGGCACGCACCAGCAACTCCAGCATACTGTCGAAGCATGCCGAATCACTGGCCGTGGATGATAAAACCGGCAGCAGATCCGAAATATCCTCGCCGAATCGGTCGCTTTGCATTTTCTGTTCACGGGCACGCATCGAATTGCGGTTACCCTTTAGTGTATTGATCTCTCCATTATGGGCGACGCACCGAAACGGTTGAGCCAGTGACCAGCTTGGAAATGTATTGGTACTATACCGCTGATGCACGATCGCCAATGCCGATGTGACCCGCTCATCGCTTAGATCCGGATAATACGAAAAGAGCTGCCACGCCATGAACATTCCTTTGTAGTTGATCGTTCTGCAGGATAAAGAGGCGATATAAAAATCGCCGGCATCGGATCCGAATTGCAGCTTTACCAAACGTTCCGCCCTTCGTGTAGCCATAAAAAGTCGGCATTCGAATGCCTCTTCGTCCAAACCTCCGCCATGGACAAATACCTGTCGAATGACGGGTTCTGCTTTCAATGCGATTTCACCCAGGCAATCTGAAGATGTCGGCACATCGCGCCAGCCGATAACTGAAACCGCATAATGCGACAATGCACTTTCAAGAATTTGTTCGCATTCCCTTCGAATGGTTTTATCACGAGGTTCAAAAAGCATTCCAATGCCGTATTTTGAAGGCTTTGGAAGCTCAATATGCAATTTCTTGCATTGAGAAGAAAAAAATTCATGTGGAATCTGAAATAGTATCCCTGCACCATCTCCCGTGGTTTCATCAGCCCCGGCCGCACCGCGATGATGAAGATTTAAAAGAATTTCTTTGCCGTATTCGATAATTTGATGATCTGCTCGGCCATCGCTGTTTACTACAGCACCGACCCCGCAAGAATCATGCTCATCTTCACGGCGGTAAAGACCTTGGTTTTGGGGATAATCGTCCATTACCTTTTTCCTGCAAACGACTTATGTCCATTCTATAGCAACGACATAAAATACAATATTGTAATTCAATAAGGCTTTCATAAATCAATAAACTATGAATACTCAACCAAGCTTTATTAAGCCTACGTATTATAGTAGCAACATTACTCACCATTTCAAAGCTTTGTTTTTTAAAATATTTAATGCAAAAGTAGTACCATTTTGCTCTTGAAACTCACAATATTACCATAAGTATTTTATATATAAAGTGATATGAATTGAATATGAAATAATGACCGGCTTGATATGTACAGATATGTAGACTAAACTTAAATATATCTACATATATGTAGATATATAAATAAAGATTTATGCTTACTCAACAGTTATCTCACATCATTTTGGGGTTGAAGCTTGCCCTTTCAGGCCACACCCAAGTAAACCCTATCAGGGCAAGCTCTTCCCCATAACCCAATGCTAACGCGTCAGCATTATCAAACTGCCTTTAGCAGTCATAATACAAGTTGAATTCATGCGGATGAGGTCTCAATGCCATCGGGCTGAGTTCCTCTTCCCGCTTCCAATCGATCCAGGTCTGGATCAGATCGTCCGTAAAGACACCACCGGCCGTCAGGAACTTGTGATCGGCTTCAAGGGCGTTGATCGCCTCTTCCAGATTTGCCGGCGTATGGTCATATCCTTCAAGCTCTGCCTTGGACATATCATAGATATCCTGATCGAGCGGCTTGCCGGGATCGATCTTGTTCTGAATCCCGTCAATCGCTGCCATCATGATCGCCGTCCAGGCCAGGTATCCATTCGCGGTCGGGTCCGGGCAGCGGAATTCAATTCGCTTGGCCTTGGGGCTTTGGGAATACATCGGAATTCGAACGGCGGCCGAGCGGTTACGCGCACTCATCACCAGGTTCACAGGTGCCTCAAATCCCGGCACCAATCGGCGATACGAATTCGTCGTCGGTGCCGCAAAGGCCAGCAATGCCGGGGCATGTTTCAAAATACCGCCAGTTGCGTGAATTCCCATATCGCTCAAACCCGCATAGCCATCGCCGGCGAATAGCGGCTTGCCGCCCTTCCACAGCGATATATGTGTATGCATACCGCTGCCGTTATCCTCGAATACCGGCTTAGGCATAAACGTAACTGTCTTACCGGCACGCTTGGCGACGTTCTTGATAATATATTTGTACCACATAAACTGATCGGCCATCTTCAGCAAATCATCGAACTTCATATCGATTTCCGCCTGACCGGCCGTAGCGACTTCATGGTGGTGGGCTTCGATCACAATGCCGACCTTTTTCAGCTCAGCCACCATCTCACCGCGAAGATCATGGTAGGTATCGGTCGGGCTGACCGGGAAGTAACCGCCCTTAAAACTCGGCTTGTATCCCAAATTCGGCTCTTCGAATCGAGCTGTATTCCAGGCCCCTTCGACCGAATCGATCTGGTACATGCCGGTATGCTGATTCTGTTCGTAGCGAACTTCGTCAAAGATGAAAAATTCCGGTTCCGGACCGATGTAACACGTATCCGCAATACCAATCTCGTTGAGATAAGCAATTCCCTTGCGAGCGACATGCCGCGGATCGCGGGTATAATCTTCCTTGGTTACCGGATCGACGATATTGGCGATAATACTGACCGTCGGCTCCCGGAAGAACGGATCGATCACGGTCGTATCCGGATCGGGCATGGCGAGCATATCGGACATATGAATGCCCTGCCAGCCGCGGATCGACGAACCGTCGAAGCCAAGCCCTTCCTCAAATGTGCCCTCATCCCAGGTATCGATCGGGTAAGAGCAATGCTGCCAGGTACCAAGCAGGTCGCAGAATTTCAAATCGACCATCTCGGCGTTATGTTTCTTGGCATAATCGAAAAAATCTTTGGGTGTCATTGGTATTGTTCCTTTCTTAAATAAATGACCGTTGGGTTATTTCATTTCCTTATCTCAAAGGGTTATCCTAAGCCGACAAGACCGTCTTGCCGCATTTATCCAATTGCTTCTTTTCCCTTCTCGCCGGTACGAATCCGGATACATTCAGGCAGATCGAGTACAAAAATCTTACCGTCGCCGATCTGGCCGCTGCGGGCGCCCTCGATAATGGCCTCGACCGCTCGCTCAACAAAATCCTCATTAACGGCGATTTCCAACCGCACCTTTTTCAAGAGGTTTACCTCAAATTTGATCCCGCGATAGCTCTCTTGGTAGCCATGTTGTGCGCCACAGCCGAGGGCATTGGTTACCGACATCTTGAAAACCTCTTTGTCATACAGGGCTTTTTTAACGTCCTGCAGCTTATGCGGCTGAATATATGCGATTATCAATTTCATCTTTCTGTTTCCTTATTCATCATTGTGTTAACTTGTTGAGAAGATCTGGAATCCACCGTACGATTCCATACCGTGCTCGCCGATATCCAGTCCGCGAAGTTCTTCTTCGCGGCTGACCCGCAGGCCGACCGTCACATCGATCAACTTGAATATGATGCCCATCGTGACCAGCACAAATACAATCGTCGCAACACTGCCGACCATCTGGATGCCAAACTGGGTCGGATTACCGGTGTAAACAAATCCGTTATTCGCCAGCCCCAGCGATGCTTTGCCGAAGATGCCGACCGCGATTGTGCCCCACACCCCGCAGACGCCGTGGACCGGCACAGCACCGACCGGATCGTCCACATGCAGCTTATCCAGCAATTCCACACCAAGGACCACGATAATCCCGCCGATCGCACCAATAACAATCGCTGCCCAGGGATCGACAAAGGCACACGGCGCAGTAATCGCGACCAATCCCGCCAGTGCGCCGTTCATCGCCATCGATAAATCCGGCTTGCCGAATCGAATCCATACCGTGATCATCGCGAAAATCCCACCCATCGCAGCGGCGATATTGGTATTGAGCGCTACGCGGCCGATCAGATCGCCGTTTCCAACACTCAAGGTCGAACCGGCATTGAATCCGAACCAGCCAAACCAAAGGATAAATACACCCAATGAGGCCAACGGAATACTATGGGCCGGAATTGCCTTGGACTTGCCGTCGATGCCGTATTTGCCTTCGCGCGGCTTAAGAAAAATGGTGCCGATCAATGCCGCAAATCCACCAACGGTGTGCACTACAGTCGAACCGGCAAAATCGGCGAATCCCATATTCGAAAGCCAGCCGCCGCCCCAAATCCAGTGCCCTACGATCGGATAGATCAATGCGGATATCAAAAACGAATACACTAAATATGCGATAAATTTCATGCGTTCTGCCATCCCGCCGGCAACGATGGTTGCGGCAGCCCCGCAAAAGGCGGCCTGAAACAGCCAAAACGAATACAGACCAATCCCACCGGCCGAATCACCAATACCCGCCAAGGCCCAGCCCTTCGTGCCGCAGAAGGCGTTGCCATCGCCGAACATCAGGGCGTAACCGACTAAGAAAAAGCCCAGCGACGCCATGCAGAAATCGAGGAAATTCTTCGTCAAAATGTTGCATGTGTTCTTGGCACGGATAAAGCCCGCCTCGACCATACCGAATCCCGCCTGCATAAAGAACACCAGAAACGCCGCAATGAGTACCCACACGGTATCCACACCGCGAACAATATCTTTCATGCTCATTTCTTCTTCAGCCCAACAGGCGGGGGCCGCTAAAAGAACAATTACTAATATCAGCAATATGTTCTTTGAAATACTTCTTCCACTGTTCAATCTCTTATCCATTACATCCTGTCCTTTTGTTTCTGTACTTGCCCTCAGGAGGCCGCAAAACCACGAGGTCAGCAGCCCCCTGATGGCATTCTCAAAATTTCCCAAAAATCCATTCAAACTGAATGATTTCTTGATTTACTCTCACAATCCCCATGCCAAAACAATAATACATGACCAAAAAACACTTAACTCCTTTTCTATCTTTTAGTTAAAACGCCAATAATAAATAGCAGTAAAACTTTACAAGCTACATATATGTATTTTTGATAAACCTAAATTACATATACGTATTTTGACGTGTATTAATTATTGAGATTAATATTGTGTCGATGTAAAAAATGCAAACATGTCATCTCTGAAAGCGTGTATCCGGTCAACACATTTTTTAAGTTATTGACCAAGCTGTCGTTATGGTTTACACCCGAGTCATCGCTTCACCGTCGTTAACAGCATGAGTTTCTTCCGGCGGCCTGCCGCATGCATTGCGCAAATCTCAAGGACTCATGACAAACATCGTGTTTACACCACCGTCGGCGGGACCAATTACAGCTACGACGAGAACGGCAACCTAACCTCCGATGGGACTTATACTTACAGCTATGACGATAAGAACCGGCTCAAAAGCGTCTATGACGGGCAAAACAAGCTCGGTGAATACTGGTACGACTATCAGGGCCGCAGAGTCCGGCGGTATCATAACGGCGCCTACGATAAATACGCCTACGACGGCGATCAGGTG
>CAZFDE010000042.1:0-21711 GCA_964517795.1 uncultured Pirellulales bacterium
GAGCAGGGGCTACGCCCCTGCACCCCGGAAAAGGGTAAAAGATTAAAAGAAAAAAGGGAATCTCCCTTACTTTCTCCGGCTCGCCAAGAGTAATCCACCCAATGACATCAATACCAGCGTACACGGTTCAGGGACGGAGGCGACACGATACCCTATAAAGAGGTACTCGTGGTACGGGGTGTAGCAGTCCCGGCCGGACGATCTGAGGTAGTAGCCGGAGATGTGGTAGGAGCCGCCGCGGAGGCCGCGAGAGGAACCGATTTCCGTCTCGTTCCACTCACAGACATTGCCCATCATATCAAAGGTGCCGTTTTGTTCTTCGGTGCCGGTTCCAACATCCCAGGGAAAGCTGTATGCACCACCAGAATAGTTCCAGCCGTTATCAGCGGCGGGGACTGTACTCTGGCCGTTGGCATATAACGAATAACCGCTGCCGGTATAATACGCCGCCTTGTACCATTCATCCTCGGTCGGAATCACATACGTGGTGCCATAGGTCGAAATGGATGAATCGCGATCAACACCAAGAAAAGTGCCGCTCCCATCGAAATTGTAGGCACCGGAATACTTGTTACCACTGGTCAGGTAGTTGCAGAATTGAGCTGCTTCATACCAGCTAACCTCATTAGTCGGAACGTTCGTGCCCGTCCAGTAACCACTTTCATCATACGCAATACTCGGATTGCCGGTCGGTGCACCCGCCACGGACACAAACTGATTCCACTGACCATTCGTGATTTCGTACTTTCCAATCTGATACTCATAATCAACCGCACCATAACCGGTACTGTCAGCGGCATTGCCGGCATTGCCAATCGTCACAAAATCAAGGTCAATACCCTGAACCGTTACTGCTGAAGCAATTCCCGAAATGAAACAAACACAAAAAACCACCGCCAAAATCTTTTTCATCTTTCCAACTCCTTAAATTCACAATCAAGTTATCGTTTTATCAATTATGAGCAGGGGGAATTTCGATATGAAACACCCTCGCTCGGAACAAACAAAGAACCTACAGTTAATGCTACCATTATATCCGATAATAACTGCTTGTCAAGCAAATTACCCCCCCCCTGAATTTTTTAACTTGTTTAATAACAGATACTTATGTTCGGATAAGACGAATTGTTACCCAAAAAAGCAGAGAATGGACGGAATTTCCGTATGAAAAGGAATTTAAAGAACCCATATGCTAGGTGATTTTACAGCCATTTTTCGAAAAATTTAAAAGTGGCTGTCAGGTACATTTTTTACGTTTATGATTTCAGATTTTTCCAGTTTTCGTAATCGGCCAGCATGCGGGTGAACCCAACCGGCACATCGCACGGGCCTTCGAGGATCGGAGCATCTTCTTTTTCGAGCCAGGTAAACATCAATGCTTTCATATCACTTAATGCCTGCTGATACTCATCTTTCTGCGCGAGATTCGTTTTACACTGCGGATCGTTCTTAAGATCGTAAAGCTGGATCGCACTGTCCCGCCATATCTGCTTCCAATCGACCTGGAATTTATAATCGGCCGTCGATACCATCGTTTTGCTGTCGGGCGTTCGCGATGTCTCGGTCAATACGGAAATATCCTCGCCCCATTGGCCCTTTCGCCGGGCATAGTCGTCCCGCAGCCACTTGATAAACGGATGCTCGATCAGCCCCTTCAACAGCGGCGAATCGACATCCTCCAAATGCCGCCACAGCAAGCTATCTAATTGATCGCGAACCTGTTTTAACTTTGGCTCATCGGCCAGATTCTTCGTCTCAAGCGGATCGTTTTGAAGATCAAATAACTGAACAAGCGGCACTTTACTGTTTTGCCTGAACTTTTCGGCATTATATCCGTTTTCCAAAAAGTTGCGGATCAGCTTATATCGCTCACCCCGCACATAGCATTGCTGGCCGTACACATAAAAACCGTAAACGTGTTTTCGCGTGGATTTTTTATTCCGCGGCCCGATCACATCGGCAAAACTGACGCCGTCCATCTCGTGCGGTATCTGCACACCGGTCATCTGCGAAAACGTCGGCAGAAAATCCACATTGCTCAAGATTGCATCACAGCGTTGGCCGCCGCAGATCCCCCCGCCCGGCCAGCGCAGAATAAACGCCACATGCGTACCGGCCTCGAGCATCGTCCACTTGGCCCGCGGCAGTTCCGGCCCATGCTCGGTATTGAACAGGATCATCGTATCGTTCTCAAGCCCGCTGGTCTTAAGCGCATCGAGAACCAAACCCACGCCTCGATCGACGCGATGGATCGACGCCTGGAACTCGCGAAGGTGCTCCTTTAAGCCTTCCATTTCACCGGAAGGCTCGGCATACGGCGGCACCCACGGCTCGGGACAATCGTCCGGCTCTAATCCAGACCATAAATACGGCGTATGCGTCTCGTGGAACCCGATCTGCAGATAGAACGGCTGATGCGCTGCGGCCTCGCTGGTGATAAACTCGGCGGCCGCACCGCATATCTGGTCGGCACCTCGCCGGGCGCGCGGACCATGCGTTTTATAAATACTGTTAAATCCTAACTTTTCCTCATCGTGGTTTTCGTGCTGATGGCCGAAAAGAGCCGTGTGATAGCCCGCGTCCCGCAGGACATGCGACAAGTGCATATGGATATCATTGAGGGTGTAGTCCCAACCGTTCCCGGCCAGTCCGTAAAGCCCGTTACGCTGCGGCCACTGACCGGTCAGCAGCGACCCGCGGCTCGGTGAACACATCGGCTCCGGCGAGAACATCCGGGTAAAGAGAACACCCTCATCGGCCAGCCGGTCGATATTCGGCGTATGGACCGTCGGCACACCGTAACAGCCCAGATGGCAGCCGGTATCGTGCGTGGTGATGATGATCAGATTCGGCCTTTTGCGACTGTGTCGCGAAGTCGAAAATTGCGAACACCCGCCTAACAATAATGCGGTCATCGACAGCCCCATTGTTTTGAGAAAACACCTTCGATCCATAATGATTCTCCATGGAAACACAAAATAATAAAATCAATGCCATTCTAACAAAAAAACCGACGATTCCCAAAACGTTCCTTGTTTTTTGCTTGTTTTTCACGATTTGGGTGTTAAATTAAGATTTCGAAATTTTTTTTGGGAGATACGACCATGATCGGTAAAAAGATACGTTTAGAGCGGATTATCAACCGCGATTCCGGCCGCACGGTCATCGTGCCGATGGACCACGGCGTAACCGTCGGCCCGATCGCCGGGCTGGAAGATATGCGCGAAACCATCACGAAGATCGTTGACGGCGGCGCCAACGCCATCCTGATGCACAAAGGCATCGTCCGCGTGGGCCACCGCGGCACCGGCCGCGATGTCGGCCTGATTATTCACCTCTCCGGCGGCACGAGCCTCAGCCCCGACCCCAACGCCAAAGTGCTCGTCTGCACCGTCGAAGAGGCCGTCAAGCTCGGTGCGGACGCCGTGAGCATCCACATCAACCTTGGCGCCGAGACGGACACCGAAATGCTCGGGCATATCGGTCAAGTATCCGAGCAATGCCTCGAATGGCAGATGCCGCTGGTCGCGATGATGTACACCCGCGGGCCGAAGATTAAAAATCAGTTCGACGTGGGCAATGTCAAGCATGCCGCCCGTGTCGGCGCCGAACTCGGGGCCGATATCGTCAAGGTCCCCTATACCGGCACCCCCGAATCGTTTGCCGAAGTCGTCAACGGCTGCCCGGTGCCGGTGGTTATCGCCGGCGGTGAAAAAATGGATTCGGATGAGGATATCTTCCGCATGGTCGAAGGTGCCCTGCAGGCCGGCTCGGCGGGCCTGTCCATCGGGCGAAACGCTTTCCAGCACGCCAACCCGGAAAAAATGGTCGCGGCTCTGGCCAAAATGGTCCACGAAAATTGCTCGGTCGCCGACGCCATGAAGATGCTTTAAATCCCATAAGGAAACTGACGATGAAACAGTTCTGGGTCCAGTCGATTCCGTACGAAAAAGAGGTAGTCATTGCCGCGCTGGAAAGCGGCGCGCAGGCCGTGGTCATTCCTGACGGCCAAACCGAAACCGTTCGCCAGTTCGGCAAGATCAAGACCGTCGAGAAATCGGGCGATCTGGTACCCGGCAAAGACGTTGAGTTTATCGATATCGCCGGCAAGGCCGACGAGGACAAAGCCGCCACCATCAGCCCGGAGAAAATCGTCGTTTTGAATATGCTCGACTGGACGATCATCCCAATCGAAAACCTGCTCGCCGGCCGCGGCAAAAACATCATGGTCAATGTCAAAAACGCCGAGCAGGCAAAACTCATGGTCGAAATCCTCGAAAAAGGGGTCGATGGCATCGTCCTTGAAACCACCGATATCAACGAGATCAAGAAAACCGCCGATGTAATCGCAGGCATTACCGAAAAGATCGAACTGGTTGAAGCGACCATTACCGCCGCTAAGCAGCTCGGCATGGGCGACCGGTGCTGCCTGGATACCTGTACGCAAATGAGTTTCGGCGAAGGGATGCTGGTCGGCAATACCGCCAGTGGATTTTTCCTGGTGCATTCCGAATCGATCGACAACCCGTATGTCGCATCGCGGCCGTTCCGCGTGAATGCCGGTGCGGTCCATGCATACACCCTGGCCCCGAACGGCAAGACCAAGTATTTAGCCGATCTCAAGGCCGGCGACGAGGTGATGCTCGTCGATTCCAACGGCAGCAGTAAAGTCGCATACCTCGGCCGCAATAAGATCGAAAAACGCCCGATGATGCTGATCGAAGCCGAATTCCAAGGCGCCCCGATTAGCCTGGTCATGCAGAACGCCGAGACGATCCGCCTGATCAGCCCCGACGGCAAGGCAATTTCAGTAACCAGCCTGAAGATCGGCGATAAGGTGCTTGGCCACATCGAGAAAGCTGGCCGACATTTCGGAATGAAGGTCGAAGAAACACTCATCGAACGATAATCAAAAAGAAAAAAATGGACTTTTTGGCGATTATTTTGGCGGGGGTTTTGGGCGGTCTGATCGGTGCCGAGCGTGAATTTCATGACAAACCGGCAGGCCTGCGAACGAATATCCTGATCTGTATCGGTGCGGCCGTTTTTACTATTCTTTTCGCGGGAATTCGTCGCTGACACCGACGATTCCATCGCCCGAATCGCATCACAAATTCTTACAGGCGTTTGATTTATCGGCGCCGGCGTCATCATCCACGACCGGGTCGGCATTCACGGGATCACCACCGCAGCGACCATCTGGCTGGCCGCCAGTATCGGAATGGCCTGCGGTGCCCATTTATTCGGCCTTGCATTTTTGACGACATTGATCACCGTTTTCGTGCTGCTGGTTATGGGAAAATTCGAAGGTAAGCTGTATAACCCTAAAATACATAAAAATCTTGATCAGGATGAATATTTTGAGTAACTTTCAACCCTCATTTTCTGCATAAAAAGCCGGTATATTTCACCCTAATGCAAAAATTTGATTTCAGAGCCTGCCTAAACCAATATTTTGCTTGAACCGCCCCTTTAAAAATGTTAAAATAGGCAAAATAGAAAGTGTGAATAAGCTAAATTTCCATTGGGAAGGAAAAAGAATGAAAACCAAAACCTATGTTCTGTTCGCTGTAATGTCGTTACTGTTTATCCTCTGCGGAGCGGCAAGTGCCAACTATTCGTTTCAACCCACAGCCGATGTCGATCTGGATGACCTGACACACCAGCGATATTATGTCTGGGAGTTGGATTTTACCATGCCTCAAGGTGAAATCCTGACCGGTGCCAGTTTGTCTTTTGACAACATCAATAACTGGAGGGTGGAAAAAAATACGCTTTACCTGCAATTGCTCAGCGATGCCGATATCGCCGATGCATTGGGTGATGGCGTGATTTCACCGTGGAAAACCGATATTTACCGCGGTTACGATCGCCAGGGCGGCGGCAATTCGCTTTCGAGCTACGGCACATATCTTGGCTTTTATACCGACGACGACGGGCGTCCCAACCCGGCCGAGGATTATACATTCAACTTTACCCGTGACCAGATATCGCTTCTGGATGATCTCATCGCCAATGACGGCGGTTTCGGAATCGGATTCGATCCGGACTGCCACTATTACAACGATGGGGTATGTCTGACGCTGCAGACCCGAACGTCTTCCGTCCCCGCACCGGGCGCGATGCTGCTGGGTCTGATCGGTGTTGGCTGTATCTCACGAATGCGACGCAGAAATCTCGGCTGAAAGATAAATTGAAAACCACATCCGGTTCGATTCGATGGTCACGATGCCATCAGTTGAACAAAGTCATCGAACAGATACCGTGAATCGTGCGGGCCCGGCGATGCCTCAGGGTGATACTGGACACTGAAGCATTTGAGCCGCGGGCAGCACAATCCCTCATTCGTCTGGTCATTCAGATTCAAGTGGGTCAGCTCAACCTTTTTGCCCGCTAAGGAATCCACATCCAGACAAAATCCGTGATTTTGTGAGGTGATCTCAATATGACCGGTGCGAAGGTTCTTTACCGGATGATTGGCGCCGTGATGGCCGAATTTAAGTTTATAGGTCTGCCCACCCAGTGCCAAACCGAGGATCTGATGACCAAGGCAAATCCCGAAGATCGGTAACGTCCCTAACAAAGCGCGAACCGTCTCGATCGCATTGCTGACCGGGGCCGGGTCGCCGGGGCCGTTGCTGAGAAACAAACCGTCCGGTTTAATCGCCTTGATCTCTTTAGCGGTTGCCGATGCGGGCACGACCGTTACCTTGCAGCCGTGTGATCGCAGCAGCCGCAGGATATTTTGCTTGATGCCGAAATCGAACGCCACCACCTTAAATTTGGTTTTCGGCTTCAGTTCCGCGTCAGCCAGACAATCGTAAACCCCTTTGTCCCAGGCATACCGTTTTCGAGAAGTAACTTTATTGACGATGTTTCGCCCGACCAGGCCGGGATATTTTTTCAATTTCGCAGCCAATGTTTGAGTATTCGTTTCGGTCGACGAGAGGATCCCGTTCATCGCCCCCTGTTCACGAATATGGCGGACCAGCATCCGCGTATCGATCCCTTCGATACCGACGACCTTCTGTTTTTTCAGGTATTCATCCAGAGACATCGAACACCGCCAGTTGGACGGATACGGGCAAAACTCCTTGACGATAAAGCCCTTGGCAAAACAGCGGCGAGACTCCACATCCTCGCTGTTGGTGCCGTAATTGCCGATCAGCGAATAGGTCATGGTTACCATTTGCTCGTAATAGGATGGGTCGGTCAGGATCTCCTGATAGCCGGTCATGCTCGTATTAAAAACCACTTCCCCGCAGGTCTGACCCGGATAACCAAAGCCCCGGCCTTCGAATACGGTTCCATCTTCCAGTAATAAGATTGCTTTCATGCTACCCCACTTTCAGTCTTTTTATGGCATTTTAACAAATGACTTATTATTTTCCAGTATTAAAACAAATTGTTTTTTATAGTTGCATTCTGAATGCGGGAGAGATGTTTATGGATTGAGCAACTTTTTTGCGCGGGGATTATCGGGCTCGATTTGGAGGGCTTTTTCGAGGTATTTTTTGGCCTGATCGGGTTTGGCCTGCTTTTGCAGGACGGCCGCGATATTGACGAGCATATCCACATCCTCGGGCGTCTGTTCGATGACTCGGTAAAAATGCGCAAGGGCCTGATCGTATCGGCCGCGTTGGGCATCGATCAAGCCGAGTTTGCCGTGTGCGACCAAATGATCCGGTTCAAACTGGAGCACCTTCGCATACGCCCGACCGGCCGATTCGAGATCCTCACGGCCGAAAAAGAACGCGCCGATCTTGAGATACGGATCAGCATCGTCAAAGCCCATCTGAAGCGCTGTGCGATAGGATGCGTTGGCCCGCTCGATCGCACCGGTTTTGGCCAGCACGGCGCCGAGGTTCAAATAGACCTCGGCCGACGCCAGGTGATGCTCGACCATATAGCCGAAATGTGCAGCGGCCTTGTCGTACTGCTTGCGAATATTGTAGGCGTGGGCCAGGTAGTATCGCGACTGGGCGTGGTTGGGTTTATCTTCGAGCACCCGTTCGAACTGCTCGATCGCCTTGTCGTATCGGCCCAGCCAGAAATAGGCCATGCCGAGATTGCTGCGGGCGGTGGTGTATTGCGGGCTGATCCGCACGGCCTGCTCGAAATGTATCGCGGCGGCGCGGTTGTCCTTGCGATTGAAATAGACGTTGCCGAGGCACAGGTGGGCGACGTGATTGTCCTGCGTGACCGCGAGGGTGTGGGTGAACAGCGTTTCGCTGTTTCGCCAGTACCGCACCTGGACAAAGCAGGCAATCGCCAATGCCCCAATCGATGCCGCGGCCGCGGCGGTCAACAGCGGTTTTCGGTTTTTCAGGGTGCGGGCAATTTCGTCGAGCCCAAAGGCGAGCATGATCACCAGGCCGGTCATGGGCAGGTACATATAGCGGTCGGCGCGGGCCTGCGAGCCCACCTGGACGATACCGATCACCGGGGCGAGCATAATCAGGTACCAGAGCCAGCCGACAATCAGGTACCGGCGTTTCAAATAGAAGACCGCGACGGTCAACACAATAAGAAAAGCGGCCGCGACGATGATCTGCCAGCGCGGATACGACAGCGGATGCGGGTAGAACGGGGCCAGATCGGTCGGCACGAGGGTCTGGTAGATATAAACAGCGTAGGAGATGACGGCATTAGCCAGTCGGGCCGACAGCGGCATTTTGACCAAATCGCTGACCGCACCGGCTTTGTGCTGGGCGACGAACGTCATCACGCCGGAGGCGACCGCCAAAATGAAAAATGGTATTTTCTCAGCGAACAAGGTTCGCCATTTCCCTCGACCAAACCGCTTCAATGGCCAGTAGTCCAGTAATATCAAAATGGCCGGTAATGTCACCAGCATCGGCTTGGCCAGCAGGCCTAACGCCAACGCGATCAGGCTCAGTACATATCCGCTGATGTGCTTTTTGCGGGCATACCAGACATACGCCAGGATCGAGAGCAGGCCGAAACAGGTGCTCAGGACATCTTTGCGTTCGGCGACCCAGGCGACCGATTCGACATGCAGCGGATGCACGGCAAAGACCGCGGCGACGAAAAAACTGATACCTTCGCGTCCGGTGAGTTTGCAAAATAGGGCGAACAGCAGCAGCACCGAGGCCGCGTGGATCAGGACGCTGGCGAGGTGATGACCGGCGGGATTCATCCCGTAGAGATTATAATCGAGGATGTGCGAGAGCCATGTCAGGGGGTGATAATTGGAGGCATGGGTCGTGCGAAAGGCCCAGGCGAGAGCACCGGCGTCCAGCGGCTGCTGAATTTGCGGATTGTCGGTGATATATTCGGGATCGTCGTAATTGATAAAATCGTGACGGGCGACTTGCAGGTAAACGGCCGCGACCAGGCCGATCAGTACGACGACCATCAGCCACAACCGCACAGGGCATTCGGGCCGATGGGACTGGTTTTTGATTGCAGCATCCGGTCGATCCATCATGCCGCGATTGTATCATCGTGACTGGATCTTTGCCAGTGCCTCTTTGAGGCGTTCGGCCGAGCGGCTGTGCTGCGGCTGGGTCTTCAGGGCCTGCTGGTAATACTGGACCGCCTCGGCGAGATTGCCCTTTTGCTCCAGCAGGATCCCGACATTACAATACAGTTCCGGAGCGTCTGGATTTTCCCGGATTGCATTTTCGAACTGGTGGATGGCCGCATCGGTCTCGCCGATGGCCGCCAGCGACAAGGCCAGCCGCGGGTAGATAAAGGTATATGTCCGATCGAAGATCAGTGCGGTTCGGTAATGACCGATCGCTTCCATGTGCCGATCGAGCCGGGCCAGCACAACGGCGGTGTTGTAACGGACGGCGGCATTTTCGGGTTGGACCTGCAATGCCGCCTCATAATAACCCAGGGCTTCTTCCGGACGGTGAAGCGCGTCCAGGATCTGGGCGGTGTAATTGAGGTCCGCGAACGAATTGGGATCGACCGCCAACGCTTTTTTATAGGTGTCCACCGATTCTTCCAGGCGGTCCTGCTGCCGCAGGTACGCGGCCAGATGGCTGTAGAACCGTGCCTGGTTCGGCGCTTGCGAGATCAGGTATCGATCATGTGTTTCGGTCGTTTTCCAGTGTCCCAAATAGTTCTGTATGATTCCGATTTGGGCCGTACCCAGCAAGCCGACAACGATCATTGTCACTACCGGCCGACAGTAGAGCAGCCACTTATTGGTAAGCGGGCGGTAAAAGAACCGGTTGCATAGTACCGCCAGCGGCAGGAAAAGGCCGAGCATCGCCAATCCCATGAACCGGTTGGCCGTCAGTACATCGGTCACGCGAACCAGGCCCATCGTCGGCAGAATCGCTACGATGAAAAACAGCCAGCCCACCAGCAGGGATCGGGTCTTTCGCCACAGCAAGGCCATCCCCGTGACCAGAAGAACCGTAAACAGAACGTCCAGCACCAGCGGGATGCTGCGGTACGTTAATTCAGGCGGCGGATAATACGCACACATGTGCAGCGGCACAAGGAAATGCGCGATGTAAAAGATGTGATCGTAGGCAACGATCAGGATCGACTTGAGGATGGATTCTGCGAACACCGGTTCGACGGGCTGTGCGCGCTGCTGCGAGAGAAACGTCAGCGACGCCCAGATAAAGAATACCACAAAAAGCGGAATCTTTTCGAGCATGGTCTTGACCGAGAATCGTTTCAGCGGCCAGACATCCAGCAGCACCACCACGAACGGCAGCATGATCACCGTCGGACTGGCCAATAAAGCGAGTACATAAAAGACCAGGACCCCGATCATGATGCTGGCGTGTTTTTTGTAGTTATAGGCCAGGTAAGTGTTGAGCATCAAAAGACCGAAAAAGATCGCCAGCAATGTTTTGCGCTGTGCGACCCATACAACCGAATCGGCGTTGACCGGATGCAGACCGTACAGTAACGCGATCACCAGTGACGTCCAGAATCGGCCCGATAACAGATAGAAAAACAACAGGACCAGCAGGACATTGCTGATGTGCAGGACCAGATTCGTCAGGTGGTACATGAACAGCGAATCGGTCGTCTGGCAAATCAAATAATCCAGCATCAACGATAGCTGACTCAACGGGTGATAATAGCCCTGCACCTGAGAAGGACGCAGCACCTCTGTCAAAATTTGAATGACGCTTTCAACGCTGGGTTGAGTAACCAGGGTGTTTTCGGTCAGGTACTGATGATCGTCGATGCTCCGGGCCTCGGCGAAAAGGACGGGCCAGTAGGCATAAACCAGCACGCCGATCAGGGCCAGAACACAAAAGCCTTTTATCCACGAATGACGTATTTTCGTTGTTTGTTCCTGTTCGGTCAACATAGAGATATCCCAAATACACATTGTGTTTTTCTTATTAAAGTATATAAATAGTTTGACCAAAAGACGCATGATCAATGGATTTTTTTTACAGGTCAAAGCACGCGACGAAACGGTATATTACCGGGCCTTGTTTTTTTGGGAGTATCGATGGAAACTGCTGTTTTAGATGTGATCGACTGGATCGTGATCGGTTGTTTTGTCGCGCTGGTAATGGGCGTGGGCATCTATTTTACCGGACGTGCAGGCAGTGATATCAGCTCGTTTTTTGTATCCGGGCGAAAACTGGTATGGTATGTCAGCGGGGTTTCGCTGATGGCCACGTCTTTTGCCTCCGATACGCCGCTTTGGGTCGCCAGCCTGATCCGCAAATACGGCATTTATTATATCTGGCAATACTGGTCGCCGCTGATCGGCGGGGCATTGGCGGTCGCCTTGTTTGCACGGATGCTGCGGCGGATCGGGATCATCACCGATGTGGAATTGATCGAGTGCCGCTACAGCGGCTCATCCGCGGCCGCCCTGCGGTTCTTCGGCGGTTTTTCCGGAGCCGTCTTTTTATGCCCGATGATCATCGGCTGGGTCACCAAAGCGATGGAGACGACCGCACGCGAAGCGATGGGGCTCGATCCGCAATATCAAATGATCACGACCATGATGGTGGTGTTGGTGGCGGTGGTCATGTGCAGTTTTTCGGGCTTGTGGGGCGTGGTTTATACCGACTTTCTGCAGTTTATTATCTCGACGGCGGGAACCCTGTTTTTGGCATTTCTGGCGGTCCGTCAGGTTGGCGGACTGGAGACGATGGTGGAGAAACTCTCGGCGATGAAGGACTGGCCCGGCCATCAGCTCAATATCAATCCCAGTATCGGCCTGGGCGAAACGCAGATGTCCGTCTGGAATGCCATCGGGTATTTCGGACTGCTGTGGTGGGGCTGTTCGCTGTGCGGCGGGTGGATTGCTCAGCGTTTATTTGCCTGTAAAAATGCGCGTCACTCGACCTATGCGATGCTGCTGCATGTGGTGGTCTATTTCGGTATTCTGGCCTGGCCATGGATCATTGTGGCGTTATGTTCGATGATTCTGTTTCCCGATTTGGGCGCCGGTGTAAACGACGATGCGGCCTACCCGCGGATGATCGTAACCCTGCTGCCGGTCGGCTTTCGGGGGATATTAATCGCGGCAATGCTGGCGGCCTTTATCTCCACGGTCAGCACGATTTTCAACTGGGGCAGCTCATACCTGGTCAATGATGTCTATAAACGGTTCTTTGTACGCAATGCCGGTGATCGCCATTATGTAACTGTCAGCCGGATCGCAACGGTCCTGCTGGGTGTTGCGGGCGGTGTGATCTCATTTTTCGCCACGGATATCCAGCAGCTTTTGACGATCTTCTATGTGGCGACGACCGGCTTGATGATCATTTCCGCGCTTCGCTGGTTCTGGTGGCGGCTCAATGCGGCCGGCGAGCTGGCCGGGACGATCGCTTCCTGGGTGATATCCGCACTGATGATTTTCGCCCGGGTATTCGACCGGCCCGTGCAGGCGCTCTTCGATACCGATATGCTGCTCAGTTCCGATCCGAATCTGCTGGGGGCACGAATGCTGTTTGTTACCGTTGCGGTAACATTGATCGCCATTATTGTTTCACTGTTGACCAAACCAACCTCCGAGGAGAAACTCGAAGAATTTATCCGTCGCGCCAAGCCGCTTCATTTCTTCTGGAAGCCGGTGATCGCGCGGATGGGCGGTGACTATCACGAGCCGGAGAAATTCGGCCGCACATGCCTGTCATGGTTGCTGGCGGCGGTGTGTATTTTTTCGGTGTTGTACGGGATCGGCAAATTGCTGTTGTGTGAATATCTCACTGGCTTGGCGTGGCTGGTCGTTTTTGCCATCACATTGACACTGACAATTCGTCGTGTGGAACAGGATTTCCCGCGCGAAAGCAGCGAATAGACATAAAAAAACCGGCGTTCCTCAGAACGCCGGTTTTTCCTTCGAGACAGTTTTTCTAAAAATATATAGCACACTTATCAAAATCTCAACTGCCTCAAACGCAACCAAGATCTAATAAGAAGAAAAGAACGCTTTCCATCTAAAGCATATTATACCCTAAACCATTGGTATGGCAAGGATTTTTTATGAAAAAATCGCAATTTTTTTAAAATCCGGTTAAATTTAACGTTTTTTAGGCTCAAAACCGCGTTTCCTTAACAATTTTTTTAGTCACCACAGTCCAATTTATACTTTTTATTCGGCCCGACATTGCTCATATCGATGGACTGGATGCCGATTTTCAAGGCAGGTGATCCTTTTTTAAGCCCCAAATCACCATTTTCAGCATCGACGAACATGGGGTCGGCAACAACCGAATCGGTATCCTGGCCCGTATCCTGCCACTGTTGGAGCGTCATATCAACGAATTTCAGCGGCTCATTTTGGACCTGCCAGTAGAGATTATGGTTAAAACTCGCTTTTCGATCGATCACAATATCTTCACGAAGAACATTGATACCTTCATTGTCCGGCTGTTTGAAATGATGATCGGTTGGGCTGTATGGGCGGTTCTTGTCGAGCACGATGATATTATGCTCGAACGTGAACGATGCCCGACCCTGTTCCTTGGCGTGACGCACCGGATGTGTAATCGACTTATACAGGATGTTATTTCGCAGGACATTACTGTGGCCGTAATGATGCTGATAGCCGTGAACGCCCGCACGAATGACGATGTTGTTTTCAAACAGGATCCGCGACGATCCTTCATCGGTGTATAAACCGTGGCCGTTGTGCACATCTTTGATCAGGTTGTTGCGGACAACGCTGCCGGGCTGATAACCAAGCGTATAGATCCCGCCGCCGTCATACATCAGTTTCATCACATCATAGATCTTATTGTATTCGACGGTGCTGTGATGCTGCGTGCTCGGCAAGTGGTTCCATGTAAAGCCGATCGACACGCCGGTATAGGGCATATCGTGTATTTCGTTATGACTAAAGGTGCATCCGGTTGAGAATCGCTCGTAATAACCGACCGCTCCGAAATGGATCTGGCCGCATTGACAGATATGATTGTGGCTGACTTGATTTCGCATCGGCGCATCGTCCGGGTCTTTCCAGTCTGTTTCAAAGAAGCGCCGCGGGATATCATCGGCCCGGTGCTGATAGCCCATGATAATGCCGTTGGCCCCGATATCGGTGATCTGACAGCCGATCGCGATATTGTCGCGACAACCGGCCCCGAACGACAAGGCGTTCGCCCCGGCGTGCGCGATGCGGCACATTTTGACGCCGCATTTGCGGGCATATTCGAAATAGACCACCGACGGCAGCATATAGGTCGGATCGGTCATATACGTCTTGCCGTGTGAAGCGGCCTGGAGGCCGTGATAACCGGCCAGCGGCAAAAACCAGGATGTGTGTTCAAATGTCAATCCAACAAAATAAAGGTTTCGGATGGGCCGATTACTGGTACCCTTGACGATCACAAGCTGATCGATCACCGGCGCGATCATTTCCATTTCATTTGGATTTTGCCCTTCAGCCAGTTTGAGATACACCGTGCCGGTATCGCGGTCCAGATACCACTCCCCGTTTTCATCAATAAACACCTTGGCATGTTCGAAAAAGACCCGCGTCCAGGCGATGTTCGGTTGGCAGAGCGGTGCGCCCCGAAAACCAACCGGAAAATCGGTCTCGATGGTATTGGCATCGGAATTCCGCAGCCAATTGCGGCTGGAACTCCACAGATACAGAAACACCGCTTCGGTATCGCGCTGCGAAAGATTGCCGAACGGCAGCGTCGTATTAAATTCGAACGTTTGACGCACGTTCCATGGATCCGGCTCATTAATCTTCTTGAGATCGAGAAAATCATCATTGGGGTACTTGGCCCGCGGCAGACGCTTGCCATCGGCAAAGAGCTGACGGAACCGCCACCAGCCTTCGGCGACATCGTCGATCTGCGCCTGCCACAAACCATCGGGCCCCTTGGTCCAGCCGGTAATCATTCGGCCGCCGCTGATGACCGGGGATTGACCTTTAACAGCGCGGTAAATGACCTTGACCTTTCCTGAGCCGCTGTCGCGCTGATCGAATTGGAGCGGCTCGGTCAGTTCGTATCGCCCGCCGGCGATCCAGACGGTCATTTCACCTTTGGCGCCGCGATGGATCATTCGACGAAGAGCGTCCTGGGCACGGGCGATCGTGGCAAAGGGTTTCGCTTCGGTGCCCGGGTTCTTATCGCAGCCGTCGGGACTGACATAAAAGGCATGTCGAACCGGACGCATCGTTTTCCAGCGGGGGGATTTCGTTTCACGCTGCATGTTGTCCTGACACCCTGTTGTAACGATCAGCAAACCCATGATCAACCCGATCAAACCAATGTGCATTGTGCGTTTCATACGGTGCTCCTTTTCAAAAAGCATGTTCATTTTTTCTTTTGTTCGTTATGTGTATTGCGTTCCCAGAAGACGCCATCGGCATATCCCTGGATGGTTTTATCTTGCTCGGCCATGTTCAGGCGTTTAAGGGCCAAACAGCAATAGTCACGATTCTGCTCGATCCCGCAAAAATGCCGACCGAGTTTTTTGGCCACGACGGCCGTCGTGCCGCTGCCTAAGAACGGATCCAATATAAAATCGCCTTCTTTTGTACCGGCTAAAATCAATTTTGCAATTAATTTTTCGGGTTTCTGGGTGGGATGCCCGGTATTTTCCGGCATCGACCAGAACGGCACGGTGATATCGCACCAGATATTCGAAGGATGGGTCAGTCGGTATTTACCATTATCCGATTCGGCCCAGTCTTTAGGCTTGCCGTCCGCGTGGCGATACGGGGCAATCACTTTTCGTTTGAGCTTGACCGCATCAATATTGAAATAGTAATCGGTCCCGACGGTACAGAACCAAATGTCCTCGGTATTGTTTTTCCAGTTCGTTTTGGCGCCGCGGCCTTTTTCGCGTTCCCATGTAATACGGTTGCGTACGTTCAAATATTGATCCAGGATCGGGAAGACCAGATTCGACGTTCGCCAGTCGCTGCAGATATATACACTGGCCGTCGGTTTTAGTAACGGTTTCAATAACAGGATGACCGTTTCGAACCAATCCTTATAATCATCGGCCTGCTTGGATCGAAAAACATGCCCGTTATAATTTTTGGTCAGGTTGTACGGCGGATCGAGGATCAGCAGGTCAACCGCCTCTTCGGGCAGATACCGGACCGCTTTGAAAAAATCCTGACAGATGATCCGATCGACAATCTGTGTGGATTTCACGGATTCATCAAGATGAATCAAATCCGTTGCCAATTCATCCCGTTCCCGGTCACAACAGCGAATTGTCCTGTTTCGCAATGCTTTGCTTTTCATTGAGATTGCTTCTGTCTAATATTTGCGGGAACGAGTGTATTTAAAAAGCGGGAAAAAATCAATTCGTTTTTTGTATTTCGCCTTGAGCGCGGTCCGTGGAAATGGTGCATGTTCGTCATGGTGAGCCGGACAACGCAATCTCAGCGAAATAAGAAAAAGAGATAGACGCAACCCTTTGAGCCCGTGCAACGTCATTGCGTGTGGTTTCTACAAAATATATTTTCATCAACGCCCGTATCCAATTAGTACACGTCCATTGAAAATTTTCTTAGCCATACGGGCCAATGGTTGCCTTCTTCAATATATCGATTCACATGGCTATCGTGATTATTGAATAATCGATTCCACTTCAGTTTCCAGACGCTGCGCAGGCCCAGTTTGTGAACGGTCCCATCGAGATAAACCCAGTTGAACAACCCGTCGTGGCGGTTGATAATAATGCGAATCATATTATCCTGGTCATTCGACTTGTTCCATGCCCAGCTTTTCGTGTCCGGGAGGGTATTGGTATGATGCGACCATGTTGCCCGGGTTCCATTATCGCCGAACATGGGGACCTGGTTGGCCCCTTTTACATAAGGCGTTCGCCAATATGCTTCATAACATCGCGTCGGACCGCCCAGTGTTTGATTCATGATCGTCCCGCCGATCGGGCCGCCGTCATTGGGATTTTTTTCAGGATTATGGATCCAGTTGTTAACCCCATAACTGAACTTATCGCCCTTGCGCCAGGCAACCCGCCCTCGACCAGTCGGGTCTGCAACCCGATCCGCGGCAATATAATAATATTCAGTGGGATTCCAGCGCGGATTGGGGATACGGTCTCCGTCATCTTGGACCCGGCTGCCGGGTTTGGTGGTTTCGGGACAAATACGAATCTCACCCTGGCTATCCCGACCGCCATAATACGGCCGTAATTGTTCGCACCAGTTTTCATAATTATTGCTGTGACCGCCGCCCATAAAATAACCGTTGTTCTGGTCGGCATACATATAAAAAATTGAGCCCCATTGCTTAAGATGAACCATACAGGCCGATGCTTTGGCGACTTTTTTGATCTTGGCCAGCGATGGAAGCAGAATCGCCAGCAGCAAAGCAATAATCGCAATCACCACCAACAGTTCAATCAGCGTAAAGCCCTTTCTCTTTTGCATATTCCTGGCTCCTTATCTTGAGATAAAAACAGCACAATACTCTAAAACAGATTATACCATATGCCGGAGTATTTGGAAAGCAAAAATCGCCGTCCCCCGAAGGCCCTGATAGGCTTTATTGCGCTTTTCGTTCAATAAAACGCGTAAGTAAAGTAATTGCTTGTGGGGGGTATTATTTTTAGAAGCTGATTGACTTTCGGGCGGCGCGGCGGCGGCGATTAATAATTTTACGTCCCTTTTTGGATCGCATACGGGCGCGAAAACCGCTTTTCCGGCGTTTCTTGACCTTACTGATTCGATGATTTTCCACAACATATCTCCATTGACAGCATTCGTTTTGATAACGCTCAATTCGACAAATTGATATATTATGCGTTTTTTCCAATCATTTCAAGATTTTTTTGTATTTGTCGACACAAGGCCCTATCGTGCCAAAAATCCGTTCCTTGAAATCCAAACGGCATTTGGGTAAACTAACTTGTCTATGAACAATTTCAAAATACATTCGGGAGCTTCTATATGAAACGACGTGAATTTCTCAAGACCTCAGCCGCCGCAGCCGCCTTTACCATTGTTCCTCGTCATGTGCTTGGCGGACAGGGGCATACACCGCCATCCGAGCGTGTACAGATCGGGATTATCGGCACCGGCAATCAGGGCATAAACAACACCAAGGTTTTACTGGATATGGACGAAACCGTTGTGGTCGCTGTATGCGATCCGAACGAGGGATCCAGTGATTATCCCGGCGGCAAAACATCCGGTCGCGAACCGGCTCGAAAGCTCGTTGACGATTTTTATGCCAATTCTGCTCGCCAGGCGCCGAAATGCAGCGCCTACGCCGACTATCGCAAGATGCTCGAAGAGAATAAAGATATCGATGCGGTGCTGATCGCAGCGACGGATCATATTCACGCACCGGCGGCCATGATGGCAATCAAGACGGGCACGCATATCTATTGCCAAAAGCCCATGACACATTCGGTGTATGAAGCGCGAAAACTGACCGAGGCCGCCCATAAGGCCGGTGTTATCACCCAGATGGGCAACCAGGGCCATGCCAGTGAAGATGCGCGTCTGATCTGCGAGTGGATATGGGACGGTGCCATCGGTAATGTCACCGAGGTGCACTGCTGGACAGACCGACCCATCTGGCCGCAGGGAATCGAGCGGCCCAAAGAAACGCCGCCGGTACCGAAAGCGCTGAATTGGGATTTATGGCTGGGGCCGGCGGCCTACCGACCGTATCATCCCGCGTACCACCCATTCAATTGGCGAGGCTGGTGGGATTTCGGCACCGGCTCGCTCGGTGATATGGGCTGCCATATTATCGACCCGGTGTTCTGGGCATTGAAATTGGGTACCCCGACCAGCGTCGAGGCCAGTTCGACGCCGTTTACCGAAGATTCACCGCCAGTCGCATCGATCGTGCGATACCAATTCCCGGCCCGCGGCGACATGCCGGCGGTGAAAATGCACTGGTACGACGGCGGACTGATTCCGCCGCGGCCCGAAGAACTGGAACCGGGCCGACGCATGGGGATCGATAACAATGGCGTAATTTTCGTCGGCGACAAGGGTAAGCTCATGTGCGGCTGTTATGCCGAAAGTCCGCGGCTGATCCCGGAAACAAAGATGAAAGCATATCAACTCCCGGATAAAACGATCCCCCTGTCGCCCGGGCAGATCGAAGAATGGGTTCTGGCATGTAAAGGCGGGCCCAAACCCGGTGCGAATTTTGATTACGCCGGGCCGCTGACCGAGACGGTACTGCTGGGCAATGTCGCCATCCGTGCGCAGCGAAAGCTCGAATGGGACGCCCGGAATATGAAGATCACCAATATGCCCGAAGCGAACGAATTTCTGCACCGTCCCTATCGAGACGGCTGGTCATTGTAACATTGTGAGTATTGTTCTATGGATGAAAAGGCAGATGACATGAATGAACCGATGAATCGTCGCATTTTTATGAAAATTACCGGCCAATCTATATGCACGGCCGGATTGGGCGGCCTGTGGTTTCATGCGAATTCATACGCGAAAGGATCTGTGCGTTTTCCATCGTTCAAAGACATTGGTGACACGTTCCGCTTTGCCATTTTTGCCGATCCGCAGGTCGGCCCCACCGAAGGCGGCGCAGAAATCTACCTGAACGCCCGACGCACCCAGATCGAAGCGATCAACGAGATCAACGCGATGGATCCCAAGCCGGCATTCGCGCTGTACCTTGGCGACCTGGTTAATTTTCCCAACAAAACATCGTTCGACAATTTTGAGAATTGCATCAAGCATGCCAAAATGCAGCAGATCCTGGTGCACGGCAACCACGACACCAGTCCGCCCTACACGCTGTTCAAGGAAGTCGCTCAACGGGTTTCGGGCATCGACGAGGTCTTTTTCTCGTTCGATCTGGGCCCGTGGCATTTTATCGGCCTGCCGTGCAATTTACCGGGCAAAAAACCCGTTCAACAGCGGATCGAAAAACAAATGCTCTCGTGGCTGGCCGCCGATTTACGCATCAACAAAGACCGCCCGACGATCGTTTTCGAGCATTTGCACACCATGCCGCAAGGCCTGACACAAACCGAATTTTACACATTCCGGCTGGAGCTTCGCCGGCGGCTGATGGATCTTTACACCCGCTACGGCAACGTCAAATGGTATTTTAACGGTCATGTGCATAACGGGATCCAGGCCTCGCTGAAAACCGCCTGGACGTATCAAGGCATCAACTTCATTACCGCCCCGACGATCATTCAGCCGCGCCCGTTCGGCGAAGAATTGCCCGAATATGCTCAGGGATCATCCACCGGCGGTTATTACCTGATCGTCGATATCAACGGTGACGATGTGACCGTTAAGGGGCGGTTAGTCGGCGTGGATAAACCCTATATCTATCCGAAGCAATTTAGAGAATACACCGATGATATCGAACCGAGGTGGTTTAAGACATTAGCGGAAGCTCGACCGGAAAAAGAACTTGAAAACGGCAATTTCGAAAACGATCTTGCGGGCTGGCAGGTCTGTTACCGCTATATCGCCGATGAAGATCCGGCCTATGTCTTCAAAACCCAGTCCGAGATCAAACATTCCGGCACTCGGGCGTTGTATATCATGACTCAGGCCAAACCGCCCAAATGGTGGGCCAATGATGAAATTACCGAAATTTATCAAAATGTCATTAATCCCCGCGGCGGTGATCCGGTTCTCAAGGCATGTTATTATCTCAGGCAGCGGTATTCTAACGGTGGCGGTTACATTCGTATCCATGCGATGAGAAATAGCGGCTTGAAGTGCCTGATGATGTTCAAACTCGGCGAAAATGAATACGACAGTATTTATTATCCCAACTTTGTCGGATGCGGATTGCTCGGCGAACCCGGCGGGTGGCGATTCTTGCAGGACTGCGCAAAAGAAAAGAGGGCTATGTTCTGGGATATTCCCGACGCGACCGAAAAGTGGCATGAGTTAACTGTCAATATCGCCAGTCTGTATGATTCGGTCTGCGGCCGATCCGGTGCATTTAATACGCTTGGTGTCAACAAGATCTTTGTCGGCCTGGGAACGTGGGCGAATTGCGAGCCCGGTTCCAGGTGCGGCATGTATTTTGACGATATCGAACTGACCGCCGCTCAGTACACAGTCGATTCGATGGTTGACGATCAGCCCCTAAAAACCGATGCGTCCGTGTTTGAAACGCAATTCGGCCAGTGCATCATCGACAACCACGAACAACGAAAAAAAGAGCGTGAAACCGGATACCGATAAATTACGGAACGGGCATCCCTGCCCAATGTATTCCAAACACCCTTTTCAACCCTTAACCCGAATATTTCATAAATTTCTGTGAAGGTTGTTTTTTGCGTATATGCAGT
>CAZFDE010000043.1:0-21529 GCA_964517795.1 uncultured Pirellulales bacterium
CACCCTACGAATGGTGGGCACGGCCGATTCGGGATTCGGGGCTCGGTTCTCGTGTCTCGTTTATGGCGGTCCTTTGGGCGTTTATTTTTGATTCAGCATGGGCAACGAGTCTACGAGAACAGCGGTGTAAATCCGTGAGATTCCGTGGTTTCGGTTATCTGGATTAAAAGTTACGAAAACCGAATCCGAACGGCTTAAGCCGATCATCGGGCTAAAGTGTGATTTTCCTACTGATGGGGGTGTTTTTTGCTGAAAACGGGGGATTGTGGGGAATCGTCCCATAAAATCGGTAAAGTTTTCAAGGGAGATTGGCCGAAATTAGAATAGGCCCTTATATCGGCGTTATTACTATTGGCAGAGCCGATTTTCAGGCCGGGATAAACGGATTTGCTGGAGATTCAAGGATGAGAACGATTGCGATAGTCAATCAAAAGGGCGGTTGCGGCAAGACTACGATATCGATCAATCTTGCCAGCGCCCTTGCCGAATCGGGCCACAAAACATTGCTGGTCGATATGGACCCGCAGTCCCACTGTGCGGTGGGGCTGGCGGTGCCCGAAGACCAAGTCGAGCAGAGCATATACGATGTCCTGATCAGCGACAGCCGCGACGAACCGATGCGGCTCAACGAGATCCTCTGGCAGATCAATGAGCAGTTCGAGCTGGCCCCGGCCAGTATCGATCTGTCGGCCTTCGAGCAGCAGATGGCGGGCATCAACGAACGCGAAAAATGCCTCAAGCGGGTGCTCGATGAGGTTGACGGTCAATACGATTTTACGATCATCGATTGTCCGCCCGCGGTGAGTCTGCTGACGTTTAATGCGCTGCATGCCGCGACCGATATTATCGTGCCGGTCGAGACGGGCTATTTTTCGCTGCACGGACTGAGCCGACAGCTCGAAACGCTCAGTATCCTGTGCCGACGGTCCGGTGCGACGATCGATGTGCGGGTGCTGGCGAGTCTGTACGATATCCGCACGAAGATGGCGCGGGAAGTGCTGGCGGAGCTGCGCAATCATTTCAACGACCGGATGTTCAAGACGGTCGTGAATTTCAATACGAAAATCAAGGAGGCGGCCTCGTTCGGCCAGCCGATCAACGAATACGATTCGGCCAGCAAAGGCGCCAAGGATTTCAGCGCGCTGGCGGACGAGATCATCGGCGAGATTGCGCAACCCAAGCCGCGCGAAGCGATTCGGACGCTCTCCGACCAACTCGAATCGATCTCGGCCAGTGCGAACGAAATCCTGCGGCAGACGAACCTCAAACCCGAGATTAAGGCAATCGAGCCGCCGCGGACCGCCCAAGCGCAGCAGATGATCACCGAGGACAAGCTTGTGGACTATTACGGCGTGAACCAGATTTCCGATGCGATCATGTTCGTGACGCTGTATCCGCGGGCCAAAGCGGTCGCGATCGCAGGCGATTTCAATAACTGGCAGCCGACCAAGACGCCGCTGCAGAAAGTCAACGACAAGGGCATCTGGAAAACGCAGATGAAACTGCCGGCCGGCACGTATCGCTACCGGCTCGTCGTGGACGGCCAGTGGCAGCAGGATCCGTATAACGCGAACGTCGAACCTAATCCATACGGCGGATTTAATTCGCTGGTGGATGTCAAATAAAACCGCACCAACCGCAACCGCTCTCAAATCCCAAGAGACCCTGTCACCCCTCTCCGGGCAGGGTCTATCTATCATTTGCGATTGACTTGTTCGACTCCGCCGGGGACATGTCTTTTCGATTTAGGTTGTACGGGCCGGACAGCTTAAGCGGTTTCGATGTTGCGCAAGGTTTGAACCATGGTCTCGTCGAGCGGTTGCGAATCTTTAGCGGTCAACAGGATCCGGCAGGCCAATTCGAAAAAGACCGCCCGCTGGATTGCCTCGTCGAAATCGGTACCGACGGTTGCCAGGCCGTGATTTTTCATGATGACCATGCGCGTATCGGGACCGGCGAAGGCGTCGATTGTCGCTTGTGCCAGTTCCGGCGAACCGGGGCCCAGGGCCGGCACGATCACCGGTTGGCCGATATAGACGGGCACTTCGATAATGACATTAAAATTGAACTGTTCCGGCTTGTCGCAGGCGATGGCCGTGGCGCAGGGGCTTTGGAAATGCAGCACGACGTTGACCTCGGGTCGGTTCTTGAGGATCCCCAGATGAAAGACGCTCTCGCAAGTCGGCCGCACGCCGTTGATACAGATGCCTTTTTGGATATCGCAGAGTGATACTTGTTCGGGGGTCAGCTCGGCGAGCCATGAGCGACTGGCCGAGAGTAATGCCCGATGTTCGTCGATCCGCCACGAAAGATTGCCGCTGCTGCACTGCACGAGTCCGTAGCGGCCGACTTTGCGGCAGGCGTTTACAAAGGTACCGGTTTTGCTCGGTTCAATTTCCATGAGATTATCATATCGGGCCGGGACGGTTTTTTCAATGGCTTTCGATGTACGATGCATCATACCCGCCATACACTAACCGGAAATAGGACAAACATGACCGCGCAGAAAAAAACAGGACTGGGTGCGGAGGGAGAGGAAAAAGCGAAATATCCCAGCCCTGTGTAGAGCAATCCATGCTTCTATATTTTATACTAAAGGCAACAGAAAATGTTCATTGGATTCAAATTACTCCGTCCGAAGGCCCCACCCCGGAACCGCATTTTTGTGCCCATAGAAGCTTTATCTTGCTTCAATAATCGTATTATATTAGAATCCGGCGTTTAATGCAAGGATTTTAAAGCATTTTTTTGAGGAAATTTTATGCTGACTGAAAATATTCTGGATCTGATCGGTAATACCCCGCTTTTACGGCTCAAGGGTGAGCGGATTTTCGCCAAAGCGGAATTTCTCAATCCCGGCGGCAGCATCAAAGACCGGGTGGCCCTGGCGATGCTCGAGGGTGCTCAGCGCGACGGCAAGCTCAAGGCTGATTCGATCATTGTCGAGCCGACCAGCGGCAACACCGGTATCGGGATCGCGCTGGTGGGGCGGTTGATGGGATATACGGTTCGCATCGTGATGCCCGAGGGGATGAGCGACGAACGCAAGAAATTGATCAAAGCATTGGGCGCAGATTTGATACTGACTCCGGATAAGGAATCGCTGCCGGGAGCGGTTGCTTATGTCGAGCAAATGGCCGCTGAGGACAGCCGCGTTTTCGTCCCGCAGCAATTCAAAAACCCTGAAAATCCTAAGGTTCACTATGAACAGACGGCCCGTGAATTGTGGCGCCAGATGAGCGGTGAGATCGCCTGTTTCGTCGCCGGGGTGGGCAGCGGCGGAACGTTGCAGGGCGTCGGTCAGTTTCTCAAAGCGCATAAGCCGGACACTCGGATTGTTGCGGTCGAGCCTAAGGATGTATCGGCCTTATTAGGCCATGAGCCCGGTCTGCATCAGATTCAGGGGATTGGCGACGGATTTGTTCCCGATGTGCTGGATGTATCGCTGGTGGACGAGGTGGTCGAGGTAACCGATGAGGATGCGATCGAAACCACACGCCAACTCGGCCGCGATTTTGGGCTTTTGGTCGGGATTAGCTCCGGAGCGAATGTCTGGGCCGCCCGCCAATTAATGAAAACCTGCGATGGGCATATTGCTACTGTTCTGCCGGATCGTGCGGAACGATACTTCAGCACAGCATTGTTATAACCTTTTTTATATAATAGACATACCTGTTTCGCCCGGAATATGCGCATAAAAACAGGGCTGAGGTTGGGAGGGAGGAAAGAGGAATTTGAACCCCAGCCCGTCAGTAACAGATTGTGATTTACGGACATCAAGTTTAGGAATTTACTACGAATCCCTGTATTGCAGTTATGATGCCCGATCATATACGAATACTGCATTATACCATACTACGGTCACATGTACAATAAAAAATTTATCGGACGAACCACTTTTTTCTAATTTAAGGCCTGTGCGGAAATTAGAAAAATATTTTTATTTTGATCGGCCACGAAGAATTCACAGCGAAATTGAAAGAATTACTGGACGAGAAGCGGTCAATCCATACAATACGAGCGAATAAGAGAATACTGATATGAAGCTGATTATCCAAATACCGTGTTTTAACGAGGAAAAAACGCTGCCCCAGGTGGTCGCCGATCTGCCTAAACAGATCGAGGGGATTGAAACGATCGAATATATGATCATCGATGACGGCAGCCGCGATAAGACCGTCGAGATCGCCCAGCAACTCGGCATCCACCACATCGTTAAGCTCGGCACCAATCAGGGATTAGCCAAGGCCTTCATCACCGGCGTCCGCCGCTGCGTCGAATTCGGCGCCGATATTATCGTCAACACCGACGGCGACAACCAGTACCAGGGCCGCTTTATCCCCGAACTGGTCAAACCGATTCTCGACGACCGCGCTGATATCGTCATCGGCTGCCGCCCGATCGAGCAAATCCAGCATTTTTCGTGGCTGAAGAAAAAGCTCCAGCGAATCGGCAGCGGCTTTGTTCGGCGGTTCTCCGGCACCCGCATCGAGGATACCACCAGCGGCTTTCGCGCCTATTCCGCCGATGCGGCCATGCAGCTTCAGGTTTTCAACCGCTACACCTATACCTTGGAAACGATTATTCAGGCCGGCGCGATGAACGCCCGCCTGCTGGGCATCCCCATCGAGGTCAATGCCAAGACCCGCGAATCGCGCCTGATCTCCAGCATCCCCCGGTACATCAGCCGCTCGGCCGCGATCATTATTCGTTCATATATTATTTACAAGCCGTTTCAAACATTCTTCTATACGTCTCTGGTTCCGGGGTTGATTGGGTTGGGGTTGTGTTTTCGGTTTTTATATTTCTACTGTTGCGGTAACGGCGGCGGGCATTTACAGTCATTAATTCTGGCCGCGATCTTATTGGTCATTTCATTCAATCTGTTCGCGCTGGGCATCCTGGGGCATTTGATCGAGACCAACCGCCGGTTATTGCAGGAATCGCTGCACCTGATACGGTGTCATCGCCGAATCCAGGATAAACCCGGTCACTGCGAATGCGGTTGAGCGACCGGACCGATCGGACGACGCAGATCGAAGATTATCTGACTGTACATCCCCGGTGTCAGAAATTTGCCATCTTCGGTGCGGCTGCCCTGTTGACCCTGAATGACTTCATACGCAAACTTTTTGGCCAGTTCGTCGATCCACGGTTTAAGTTGCTGTACATACGGCACAATGTAGAACAGGAATTCGCCGGTTTTAAATTTTTCCTGAAGTTCCTGAGGATTGCGGGCAAATTCGATCTTTCGGTCCAGGTGCCACGCGATCTCGGGACGATAGTGGCCACCCTTGGATTTGTGTTGGTTGACGACATAAATCGGTTCCATGACGAGGATACCTTTGTCCGGCGGAATTTTTTCACGCAGCTTTTCGAGCATTTCGATACGTTTTTCCGGCTGCCAGCGGACCGCGTAATAATAATCGGCTCCCTTGTAACAGAAAACACCGATTACGCCGACAACGATCGCCACCACTGCGATGGCGAGCTTTTTATTGAGTTTGCCGATAAAATCATAGATCATCATCAGCACCATCGCCGCCGAGATCGCGATAAACGGTGAGAACGGCCGCTGCCAGTATTGATGCCGCCAGACCAATCCTTTGAAGGTCAGCAGGAACAATACGCCCGGCGCTAAAAACAACCATATTTGCGGGAACCGCCGTTTGGGTGTGGGCGGGATTGCGGTCTTTTTGCCATGCGATTTGGAATGTTGCGGCCCGGCCCGAAAGACGATCATTTGCCCGATCGTCCAGTAGAACAGCGTCATCAGCAGCACCATCAACGTATAATTCGTTTGGGCGAACTGGCCGAACTTGGCGAACCACGCCGACCATTTGAATTCGGCCATTTCACCCTTGGCCGATCGCCACTTGTAAAGTTCGACGATCTTGTCGATATCCCATCCGAATCCCGCAAACATAATCAGAAAAACCAACACCGCACTGATAAGCGGCGGGACTGTCAACACCAAAAGCAGCTTGAGATTCAGCTTTCGCTTTTTAAGCAGCACCCCGGCGGCATAATGCGCGAAAATCACAAACGCATAAAAAAAGCCAAGCCACTCGAACTGCAGCATCAAAAACAAAGTTACGCCCAGCAGAATATAATGATATGCCCGAACCTTCGGCGGTTCCTTAAACGCCCCGATAATCGTCAGATAGGACCACAGCGCAGTCATCACGAACATAACAAACCAGCTTCCGAGATTAAAATAACAGTTCAGCGGAAAGATCACATAAATCAGTCCCGCCAGCAGCGCCGTCGGTATGTCCGTCAGGCCCCTGACGATCCGGATAAACAACAGCAGCGTAACGATTCCCGTGAGGATTCCCACCACGCGCAGCGCCCAGACATTGACGCCGAAGACGAGCATGGCCGCGGCGTTAAACAGGGCCGGTGCCTGCGGATGGTCGATATAACGATCCGGGTTTGCCGGTGGCGGGTCACCGACCGCCCAGGTCATCATGCCCTTGGTATAATTCAGCCCGTACCGGACATGGTTGCGGGCCAGCCAGGCGCCGTGTGCATGTGCCCAACTATGCAGGCCGTAGAACGGGCGGGTGATCTCGCGCGATTCGGTCACCACCAGCAGCGCAATCAGTATAAGTGCCAGTATCCAGAATATTCGTTGTTTATTTGCCGGCAGAGCCAATTTTTTCATACCTGTCTCCACGAATTAATACCGCGGCTATAGTATGGGATTGGCAAGAGACTGTAAAGCATCAAAAGACAGCGAATCTTTAGCAGCAGTGCGTGAAATTCGATGCATTATTCGCCGATGATCTTGACGAGGACGCGTTTTTTGCGTTTGCCGTCGAACTCACCATAGAAGATTTGTTCCCACGGCCCGAAATCGAGTTGCCCGTCGGTGACGGCCACGACGACCTCGCGGCCCATGATCGTGCGCTTCAGATGCGCATCGGCGTTGTCCTCGTAGCCGTTGTGCTTGTACTGCGAGTAGGGCTTTTCCGGTGCGAGTTTTTCGAGCCACACGTCAAAATCCTGATGCAGGCCGGACTCATCGTCGTTGATAAAGACCGATGCGGTAATGTGCATCGCGTTAACCAGTACGAATCCCTCGGTGATGCCCGACTCGGCCAGACACTGTTGCACCTGCGGTGTGATATTGATGAATTCGCGCCGTCGCCGCGCCTCGTACCATAATTCCTTGCGATAACTTTTCATGAGTTCATATCTCAATCATAAATGGTAAACTTGTTTGTACTGAAATCGATCGTTTTAACGTGGTGAATAATAAAGTCTTTCATCCCCAAAATGACAGGGCTATAATCTTTTTCACTAACTTCAATAAGCATCTGCGGTATTTCAAAAAGGACTTCACCGTCGAGATCGAGTATTTCTAAAGTAAAGGTGTGTTTATATGCCTTGACCGGTCCGCCAATTCCAATGACTGTCCTTCGCTCGACGCGACGATGGTCATTGTCATGCATTAAATCCCGAGATACTGTCGATGGTATGATCGAGTAGTCCGCACCGGTATCGATCAGGGCAAGGGTATGGTGATACTGCTCAAAATCATCAAACGGATTGGATAATCGTATTGGCAGATAGGGCTGCCGAGTATGTTTTTCCAGCGGGAATCGATAAACAGGCATTTTTAATATAAGCAGATTGCATCTTTCGGCGGGTTAAAAACGATAACCGGCTGTTTGAAGCCCTTGCGGATCGCGTCCTGGCGTACCTTGCCGGCATCTTTACCGTGTGCAATGACACGGCTGCTGCGAAACGATGGCCGTGCGATATAGCAATTGGAGTATTTGGAACTGCCAACAATAATGCGATCTTCACTCATCATTTATCCTTTTCGCCGCGATTTCATCTATTTTACCTCAACGCCACTATTTTAATTATACCATAATTACCAACCAAGTCAACTATTTTTGCTTAAACAAGGATTATTATGCGTTGTTTATTAATGTCTGGTAAACCGATTCGATGGTATCGACCATGGTTTCGGGTGCGAATTTTTGTTTGACGGATTCGCGGCCGGCGGCGCCAAGCTGCTGACGCAATTCTCTATTTTCAATCAGTTCCGCGCAGGCCTCGGTGAGCATCGGGATATTTTCCGGTTCGATCAGCCGGCCGGTATTGTCATTCACCACTTCCTTTGCGCCGTCGAGATCGAAAGTAATCGCGGGCCGCCCGCACAGCATCGCCTGCGGCAGCGTCCGCGCCAAGCCCTCGCGCAGCGAACAATGCACCAGAATATCCGATGCCTGGATCGCCAGCGGAATTTCCGTCGGCGGCAAGAGGCCGGTGAATTTGAATCGATCGGCCAACCCCTTATCGGCGATTTCGTGTTTATAATCATCGGCCAGAATCCCATCACCGACGAACAGCCAGACGGCCTTGGGAAAACGTTCGGCCAGTGTCCGGGCCGACTCGATGATGTAGTCATGGCCTTTGAGTTCGAACAGCCGGGCGATGGTGACCAGTACGACCGCATCGTCCGCAATGCCGTGTTTTTGTCGAAATGCGGCTGTCTGTTCTTTGGGAATTTCCTGCAGAAACATATCTTCATCGATTGCCGAATAGGCGGTTGCGAATTTTTCGGGTGTGCCGATTCCGGCTGCGAGTGCCTGGTGGGTCATGGCGTCAGCGACACTGATGAAAAAGTCCGTTCGCTTGGCGGCAGCTTTTTCGATCGCGATATAGAATTTATTCAACAGCGGTTCCTGGTACGGGTGAAAGGCAAGGCCGTGGATGGTATGAACAACCTTAGGGATATCGTTTTCGTTTTTGAGCTTATGACCGGCGTAGCGGCCGAGGATGCCCGCCTTGGCCGAATGGGTGTGGACGATCTGCGGTTTTAGTTCGGCGAGCAGCTTCTTTAATTGATTATACGCGGGGATATCATAGAAGGGATTGATCGCTCGGCGCAGTTTATCGAGGATCATAAACTTAAAGCCCTGATCCCTGGCCTGATCGTAGAGATCCCCTTCGGGGCCTAAGGCCGGGCCGGTGATCAGCGTCACATCATGGCCGCGCTCGGCGAGCAGGCGACAGGTGATCAGCGTATTTTCCTGCGCGCCGCCGAGAATAAGCCGGGTTATGATATGGGCAATTTTCATCCGTTCATACCATATCGAATCCGCTTTGGGTTGTCCAGCGGTTTCATCATGACACGAACGGATTCAGGCAGGGTCCGGAGTATCGACGGCGATATTCACACTGCGTTGGCAGCGGTCACATATTCCCGTAGTATTCGGGCTTACCGTCGTCGCTGTCATAGGTTTTTTCGTCGATCGTGTTATCGTTCACGCGTATCCGTTCAATGCGTTCGGCCTTTTTGGTCGTACTGTCCACGGTGACGACGATCGCGTTGATTCGCACGTCGCCGGCGGCGATGGCGAACGGATACGGCATCTGGGTGCGGAACGACTTGAGCACATTTTCGACACCGCGACCGAGCACCGAATCGTGCGGGCCGGTCATGCCTACATCGGTAATGTATGCAGTCCCGCCCGGTTTGATCTGCTCGTCGGCGGTGACCACGTGGGTATGTGTGCCGAATACGCAACTGACCCGCCCGTCGAGGTAGTATCCCATCGAGACCTTTTCGCTGGTCGCCTCGGCGTGCATATCGACGAAGATGATGTCGGCTTCGGCCTTGACCTTTGACAGGAGTGCATCGGCGGCATCATAGGGGCTGTCGGCGGGTTTCATAAAGATCCGTCCGATCAGCGAGATTACGCCCACGGTCGGTCCTTTATCGGTTTTGTAGAGTGCGTATCCGCGTCCGGCGGCGGTGGTCGAAAGGTTTGCGGGCCGGGCGATCGCATCGGATCGTTCCAGGACACTAATAATATCGCGCTTGCGAAACGTATGATCGCCCAATGTCACCAGGTTGACGCCGTATTTGAATAACTTGTCATAGATCTGCGGGGTCAGGCCGGACCCGCCCGCGGCATTTTCGGCATTGGCGATCACGCAACTGACCTGATACTGATCGATCAGGTCTTTAAGCCGCTCGGAAAGGATGCGCCGACCAGGGCGGCCGACAATGTCGCCGATACACAGTACATTCAGTTTCATACTGATCCTTTGGTTAAGGTTAGCGGGCGTATTCGATACAGCGAACTTCGCGCAGCAAGGTTACCTGGATTTCGCCGGGGTATGCCATTTCTTCTTCGACCTGTTTGGCGATATCCCGTGCGGTTTTCATCGCGGCCTCGTCGGGGACCTTGTCGGCATTGACGATCACGCGGATCTCGCGGCCGGCCTGGATCGCATAGGCATTTTCCACGCCGTCAAAACCGCCGGCGATCTCTTCGAGTTTTTCCAGCCGTTTGATGTACCGTTCGAGCGTTTCGCGCCGGGCGCCGGGCCGCGATGCACTGATCGCATCGGCCGCAGACACCAAAATCGTATAGGGATTGTTCGGCGGCACATCGCCGTGATGGCCTTCGACCGCATTGAGAATAATCTTGGATTCCTTGAACCGCTTGAGAAAGTTCGCACCGATCTCCGGGTGACTGCCTTCGATTTCCTGGTCGATGGCCTTGCCGATATCGTGCAGCAGGCCCGCCCGCCGGGCGATCGATCCGTCCAGTTCCAGTTCGTCGGCCATGACCTGAGAAAGATAGGCGACTTCCACGCTGTGACGCAGGACATTCTGGCCGTAGCTGGTTCGGTAATTGAGTGCCCCCAGCAGACTCAGGACACGATTATTGAGTCCGCGAACATTGGTTTCGACCGCGGCGTCTTTGCCGATCTGCAGCACCTTGACGTTGACGTCTTTTTTAGTCTGCTTGACAAGGTCCTCGATCCGGGAGGGGTGAATGCGTCCGTCCTGGATGAGTTTTTCCATCGCCAATCGGGCCACTTCGCGCCGGATCGGGTTAAAACCGCTGACCACGATCATGCCCGGGGTATCGTCCACGATCACATCGACGCCGGTCGCTTTTTCGAATGCACGGATATTGCGGCCTTCGCGGCCGATGATCCGGCCTTTCATATCGTCGTTGGGGATCTCGACTGTCGAAACCGTCGCCTCGCAGGTTTGCTCGGCCGCATATCGCTGGATCGCACAATTGATAATCTCGCGGCTCTTTTCCAGCGCGGTTTCGTTGGCCTCTTCGACTTTGCGCTGGATGACCGAGGCCATCTCATGTTCGCATTCGTCCTCAAGCCGCTTGAGCAGCAGTTCGCGCGCCTCGTCGATATTCATCGCGCTGATCTTGAGCAGTTGATTTTTTTGCTGGGCCATCAGGGTCGATAGCTGTTTTTCTTTGTCATGAAGCGAGTCGATCCGCCGGCTTACTTCGCGTTCGCGGTTTTTCAGGTCATCTTCCTGTTTCTTGACCAGTTCGTGCTGGCGGTCGAGCGAATCTTCGCGTTTGGACAGCCGGATCTCGATCTCGTGCAGTTCGGCGCGGATCTTATTGGCTTCGTTGGTAAATTCCTCTTTTTTCTTGATCGCATCGCTGGCCGCCTCGACCTGGGCGGCTTTAATGATATTATCAGCCTCTTTTTTCGCCCCGTCGATCTGACGCTGCAGGTCTTCCTGGAAGGTTTTGGACCGGACCTGAGTGATCATTTTGTTCAAAAACCACATCAGGCAGATGCCCAAAACAAATGCAAAAATGGTCAATAGCCATGCCGGCAATCCCATTTCAAGTAGAAGCGTTCCCATAATTGTACCTTTCATCTTAAACAGTTTATCTATAAACTGCGGATGAACCTGGGACGCTTAAGCAGGTAAGTTTAAGAAATGAAAAACAAATTCAATCTGGGTTTAAAAATCAGCATTCACACATAAAACATTGTGTTTTCGGCCCATAAAAAGGCTTTTTAACCTTAACGGTGTATTGTTTATGCCCTACTTTGTGCAATTGCGTATCTCCCGGTTGCTTTGCTAAATGCTATCCCAAAAAGATCTTGTTTCCTTTCGTTTCGCTTTTTTTTGGTGCGACAATTTTTATCGCCGGTTGATATGTCATGCTGCATACAAACCAATCAAAGCGTTTTTCTAACTTAACTGCTCTTGAGAAAGAACCTTACGGTTATTCTCATCGGTGAGTCCCGTTGCCGATCATCCGCTGCTGTTATCCATTACGGGTCGCACCATAGCCCTGTTCATCAACAGTTCTTAATCTTGATATGATATCGGTTTTTTGGGGCCGGTCAAGCAAAAAAAGTGGTTACATAATCAGAAAACTTGCGGATTTGTATTGAATTGTGAAAAATCGTGCGATTGGATTCAAATTTTTTGTAACTCCATTTATAAGAAAGTCTTATCGGTCTAAAGCATGGACTTGAGCTTACGGTAATCGATTTTTCCGGTGCCCAGCAGCGGGATTTCATCGATTTTGATGACTTTGCGGATATTATACAGTCCCGAGAGGCCGGATTCGCGGATGCACGTGTTGGCTTTTTCACGATCCAGATCGATTGTCGCAAACAATACAATTTCGACCGGCTCATCAGTCGCTTCGACCGCCAAAATGGGGCCTTCATCGTCCGGTCCGGCAAATTTTTCCGCCAAAACCGCTTCGATCGCCGGCAGTGAGATCATCTCGCCGCCCATTTTGACGAACCGTTTGAGTCGGCCCTCGAAAGTGAATACGCCCTCGTCATCGACGCGCACGATATCGCCGGTGCTGTACCAGGATTGCCCTTGCAGTTCGATAAATGGCGATTGCCCCTCGTAATTGAGGTAGCCGCCAAATACGCTCGGACCGCGGACCAGCAGGATCCCTTTGCCTTCGGTCGGTTCTTTCGTCTGTGGATCGAGCAGCCGGTAGTCGAAGCCGGGCAGCAGTTTGCCGATGGTAAAGGGCTTGGGGTCGTTTTCATCGTTGACCGTGATGATCGGCGAGCATTCGGTTACCCCGTAGCCTTCCATGACCACAGCGTTCGCACATTTTTCGCGCATCGTTTCATAGACTTTCTCGGAGCACTTTTCCGCACCGGTGACCGCGAATCGCAGTGTTTCTAATTGCTCGGATGTCGAGGCCCGCATGATTCCGTTCAAGAAAGTGGGTGTGCCGATCAAGGCGGTTACTTCGTAGGCATCGATCAACTGGCCCAGCAATCCCGCCTCGACGGGATTGGGGTGATACACGACCGAAGCGCCGGCGCATAACGGCAACAGGACGGTCCCGGTCAGCCCGAACGAATGAAACGGCGGCAGGATACCAATCATCCGATCGTTGCGATAGATTGCGACCGCTTTGAGTACGGCGTCAATATTGCTGAGGATATTCTTGTGCGTTAACGGCACGGCCTTGGGAACGGTTTCCGATCCGCTGGTGAATAAGATCGCTGCCGTTTCGCCGGGTTTGGCTTTTCGCAGGTCCGACCAACTGATGTGTGACCAGAGCCAGGCCCATAGTTTCTGGAATTTGGAGATCTGCCCGGCAAAATCTTCCAGATACAGAAAAAGATCTTCGACCGGACCGAATTGGGTGCCCTGCGAGCGGAGCCGTTCGACGAAAACTTTCGAGGTCAGGATATATTTGACGCCGAGACTCTCCAGCGGCTTTTGGATATTGCGCTGCCCGACGGTCCAGTTGACCATGACCGGCGTCTTATCGCTGAACAGCGTCGCCATATACACGGTCGTTGCGGCCACCGAGGCCGGCAGCATAATCCCCATATAATCGCCTTGCAGGGCCCGGAGTTTCGGGCTTAATATCTTGCAGCCGATGATCAGGTCACGGTACGACCGTTCGCCGCTGGTCTGGTCGGCGATGGCGATCTTGGCCGGGTGTCGGGCCGCCTGCTGCAGGAATACCGCCGTCAGGGTATCGCCCTCGGCCGGATGGATCCGGTCGTCACCAAACGTCTTGAACCATTTGGGCGACACGGGCCGGCTCATGGGCTTGCCGACATAGAAAAATTGCCCGCAGGCCGCCAGCAACACATCCTTGACCGTTTGCAGCGCTTCGACGTCGGCGCCGGTGAACCCGAATTCCTTTTCGAGCCACAGGACGATATCAGTCCGTGCCAGGCTGTCAAGCCCCAGATCGCGGCCGAGATGATCGCTGTCGGTGATCGATTTGCTGCCGCTGAGCTCACGCAGATAATCCTCTACCATCTGCCGCGTTTGCTCGGGGACCTCGTCACTGTCACCCTCGAGATGGGCGGTTTGCGGTTCGGGTAAAATCTGACGGCCGCTGCGGTCCCAGATCGTGTAAGGCACAAATGTATTCGGCGAATAATCGGCGTTATAAAAATCCTCGAGATAGCGATTGATCTCGAAGCGATCGGCATCTTTGGGGAAATCGTCCGGCTCGACCAGCTCGATCTCGACCTCGCGCTTGGGCATAAAGAAAATCCCGCTGAGCAGGATCTGCCAGATACCGTTCAGGAGGATCGGGGCGACTTTCGGCTCTTTGCCCGATGCCCAACTGAATTTGCTGCCCCAGAGTCCCTTGATCCGTACCATGACGATCCGCACATCGGGGCATTTCTGACAGATCAGCTCGACGCCGCTGTTGCCGCCGACGCGGGTGGTCGGATTTCGCTGCAGATGCCCGGCGGGCCACAGCAGCAGGTTCTCGCCGTTATTGATCCCTTCGATACTGTCCTGCAGGGCCGCTTCGACCCGGTCGCGGGCACTGGAGCCGTAGATATTAATGCTGGGGATCGTGCGAATACCGCACCATTTGGCGAACCGGCGGATCACGAAGCGGTCCAACTGGTCCCGGTCGCCGAGTGCCCGCGGGTGGAACGGCCGAAACAGCCATGCGAACACGATCACCGGATCGATCAGACCGGGATGGTTCGGCAACAAGAGAACGCCCTCGGTTCCTTTTTGGCGGATCTTTTCGAGGCCGCGTACCTTGATGCGGTACCGCAGCGAGATGATCCAATGCGCGACAAATCCGATCAGAAAATCAAGCATTGCGTCGTCCTCCCAAAACACGGTTCATTGCCCATGCGAAACAGGCCGCAAACAGGCCCATCACGGCGAAATCGGTCGGCGGCGTGAATTTCAGCCAGTCGAGGACCACCAGCACCGGCCCGGCCACCAGAATACCGCAAAAACACGCGCATCCGGAGGCCGCGATGATCTCGCCGCGTCGTTCGGGCGCCGAGCGGGTCTGGATAAAACTGACCAGCGGGATTAGGTAAATGCCCGCGCTGGTGCCCAGCAGCCCCAACACGATCACCAGATAATATACCGTGACCGATTGCGGAACCCATTGCACCGCCCATGTTGCCGCCATCAGCACGGCCATGCCCATCGCGCAGGGCACCAGTAACTTATACCATGCTTTCGAGCGAACCAGCCGTGTGCTGATCAGCCCGCCAACGGCGATGCCGACCAGTTCGGCAACGACCAGAAAGCTGGTCAGCGTATCGCTGAATCCGAGGTAGTCCTTGCCAAGGTTGTTGATGACCAGCATCTGCAGCGAGCCGGTGAACCAGAAAAACGTATTGCCGATAATCGCCAGGCCCAGGAGCTTATCGTGTTTGAGGCTGATCCAGGTGCGAACGGTCTGCACAGGCCCGGAGAAGGGGAATTTGATATTCGGTGCGGCCGGGGCGAACCGCGGCACAAAGAAACTGACGATCACGCCCGCCACGCCGATCAGTACGCATGCGGCCGCGACCCAGACGCGGCCCGCGGGCACGCCGTCGAATTCACCGGACCGATCCAGCGCGAATCCCGCACAGGCGATCCCGAACAGAATCGCCGCGGTACTGAAGATTCGCAAAAAGGCGTTGGCCTTGGGTACGTGCTGCGACGGATAGAGTTCCGGCAGCGAGCCGTTGAGCGCCGGGCCGAACAGCGTCGATTGCAGCCCCATCATAAAGAGCATCGCGAAAATGCACGGCCAGTTGACAAAATAGATTCCGACTGCCCCGACCAGCATGGCCGCCAGTTCGAAGAATTTGGAAAAGACGATCACATCGTGCTTGCTGAATCGGTCCGCACAGTATCCCGCCCAGGCGGCAAAGAGGATAAACGGTACGGTAAAGACGACGATCGCATAACCCTGCAGGTAGTTTTTGCCCTGGCCGATCGCGATCAAAAGCGCCGCCTGCTTGAAGAAATTGTCGTTGAAGACGCCCATGAAGTACACCCCGGCCATCGCGGCGAACTTGCCCCGTACCCGGCGGACATACTGTTTAAGCTCCATCTCATTCATCGGCGACTCTATAACGTTTCAAAGCGGGTGACCGCTCGGTACATGCCGTTGATCTTGTCGGCCTCGACGATCAGCGGCGAGAACTGTTCGTTTCGCGGCTGCAGGCGGATCCGGTTATCCTCCTCGAAGAAGATCCGCTTGAAGGTCGTCTCGTGCGGGTCGCGGAACCGCACAAAGCAGTCGTCACCGCTGTGGACCTGGGCCGCGGGCGAAAAGATCACGATATCGCCCTCGTGGAACTTCGGCTCCATCGAATTACCGACGACCCGTACGGCGAACGCGCTCGGATCATGCAGGTCCGGACAGCGAATATAATCGTCTGCGACGCCCACCGGGTAATCCAGATCGTCAAAATCGGTCGGGTAGCCCGCGGCAACCTTGTTGATGATCGGTACCGGCCGCTCGGGCACGACGGTCAGCGGTTCGACATTGTTATCCGAACCGATCTCATTGAGAAATTGCGCCAACTCGGCCGCCGGCGCGTTGCGTTTGACCATGTCCTTGAGAATCTGGCGAAATCGCTTGTTCTGCGTCTCGGACTTTTCGATCCGGTCGCGGATATCCGAGGGCAGGTTATGCATGTGGGCGATATACAGCAGCTCGCCTCTGGCGAACTGCAGGATCTGCTCGAGCTTCATCAGCAGTTCGTCGCTGGGCGGGTTGGCGACGCGGCCGGTCTCGATGGTCGATAGATACGGCTTGGAAAATCCGCTGCGGCGGCCGACCTCATCCAGCGTCAGCCCCAGCCGTTCGCGTTTATTTCGTATGATCCGTCCTAATGACATAAGCCACCTCGACAATTTTAACACTGTTTTTCACGGATTTATAAAACCAAGTGCCCGCAGGGCTTCAACAATGCTATTCACTATTCACCGGTAACTATCCACTTTAGCTCACACCACTATATATTGGTGTGAGCTAACACGCAAGCCTTGTTTTGTGCTTATATAACTAAACTTATAGTAAAACAGAAAAAATAGCAAGAAAAAGCTATAACTTATTATTTTATATACGGTTATGGGCTGGCTTTAGACCAGCATGGCGTCGGCGGTTTGGCGGGCTTTTTCGGGGCCGGCCAGCAGCTCCACCAGCTTCAGCGCAAACGCCAGTGCAGTCGCCGGGCCCTGGCTGGTGATGCAGTTACCGTCCACGACGACTTTCTCGTTGCTGGGCCGGGCGTCCTTTAATTCGCCGAGCATCGCGGGATAGCAGGTGGCCTTTTTACCGGCGATCAGGCCGTGGGTCTGCAGTGCGCATGCGGGCGAGGCGCAGATGGCCGCATACAGTCGGCCCGCCTGCTTTTGCTTTTTGAGCATCGCGATCAAAGGATCGCAGTCACGCAGGTGCTCGGCTCCGGGCAATCCGCCGGGCAGCGCGATCAGGTCGAATTGCTGGTCTTTGCATTCGTCGATGCGCATGTCGGCAACGATTTTAACCCCGCGGCTGCACGTAACCTGCTTTTGAGCCATAACTGAAGCAACCGTTACATCGATGCCGCCGCGAACCAGTGTATCGATGATCGTGACCGCTTCGAGCTCTTCAGTTCCGTCTGCAATGGGTACAAGTGCTTTAGCCATATCAACCTCGTGAAAACCTAAAGGTTCAAAATTCAAACGCAAAACCAAAATTTAAAACTGAAAGCTGTCGCTTCCCTTTCTTCCTTAGCATACTCGAATCCAATATATTTACAACTGTTTTATCTCATCAATCTGGATATTTCTTTCATTTTGACCGAATCTTCTTGACCATTCCGAAGCTCATTCTGTAAAGTCGTTGATATTTATAGGAGCCAACCATGATCGTTAGTGGTGTATGTGAGAAATATCTATCAATATTCATTTTATGTTTGCTGTTCTGCCTGTCACAATGCGCATCATCTCATGAAATGATACGAATAACGCCGACAGGAGATTCCGTTGCCGTTGCATATACCGCTACAGCGATGCCGAAAAAAGAGGGCCAAAACTTCACGTCACAAATGCCGGCGAAGCTTGTACCGCAGGCCTTCGACGATATTCGATACATCCATTTTGCCTTTGAAGGGTCCTGCCGAATCGATATTCGCCCCGGCATAAAAGTAAACAGTGTGAATGTCAGTCCGCATCGTTACAATATAAAGCCTGTCTTAAACGATAATCAACTCTCGATGAACTTAACTGAATCGGCCAAATTGGTCATCACTTTCAACGAGCAGGATACGTTCTTTATTTTCGCCGATCCGCTCGAAAAAGGTCCGCCAAATCCTTTATATGCCGATGTTGTCAGCATCGCGGACTTTGATGTGGATAACACGGCCTCTTCGCTGTCAACGAAGCGGATACAAAACGCCATCGATACGTTACCTGAAAACGCAACGCTTTACGTGCCGGCCGGTAAGTATCTGACGGGGACCGTTTTCCTGAAAAGCAATATGAATCTATACCTTGCACCGGGGGCCGAATTGCGGGGCTCGCCGGAACGTTCCGATTATAAAAACGGGCATGATACACTGATCTATATGAAAAACGCGGCAAATGTAAAGCTGTCCGGAAGTGGTACAATCAACGCAAACGGACGGGCATTGAGAAAACAGGGCCGGCGGGGAAATGTGTTTCGTGCTGTCGATTGTGAGAATATCACGATCGAAGGCCTCATATTCAAGGATTCGCCGTCCTGGAATACAAGGCTGATAAACTGTCAAAACGTTCATATATCCAACCTGAAGATCATCAACAGCCAGAAACTAACCAATACCGATGGGATCGATCCTGACGACTGCCGCCATGTGTGGATCGAAAATTGCTTTGGATACTGCGGGGATGACCCTGTTGTCATTAAGAGCACCGGCAAATCGGACGAAGCACTGTTAGATGTATATGATATCACCGTCAAGGGCAATGTTTTTATGACGCTGAAAAACGCCCTCAAAGTCGGCACTGAAACGGTCGCCGCAAAGATGTACGATATCACGTTTATCGATAACGATATTCTATACGCCGACCGCGGGATGGCGGTGTGCTGCAGGGACGGTGCCGATATCAGCAATATCAGATTCATCAACAACCGCTTCGAGCGCAGTTTGACAACGGGCGGTGTTAAAGAAAGATTGATCGATTTTTACATCGAGCACCGCAAAGGCAAGGGGCGAATACACGATATTCTTATCAAAGACTGCCATGCGGAGGGATACTGGCCGCAGCAGTCCACCATGCTCGGTCTTGACGAAGCGCATCAGATATCCAATGTGCTTTTTGAAAATTTCACGATCGGTGACAAGATCTGCAAAAATGCCCAACAGGCAAGACTGAAAACCAACGAACATGTAAGCAATATTACGTTTACTGAATAAGGTTTTCAGGTGCAACTTCCGCAATAGGAAATCAAACTCAAACGCAAACCTGAGGATTCAAAACGCTTAACTACTTTTCGGCTTTCTTAATATTGTTTTCGCTTTTTGGCAGTCTTTGCCGATCTGGGCGATCAGGTCCTGTTCGGTCTTGAACTTATGCTGCGTGCGGATATGCTCGACGAAATCCATCGCCATGAACTTTCCTTCGATCGGGCCGGTCGTTTGCTCAATCAGGTGTGTTTCGATCAGCAGCGGATTATCGTCGCCGAATGTTCGGGTCTGGCCGATACTGAAGACCGCCGGCCGCGTTGCCGGTGATGCGATGATCGCGTCCGCTGAATCGGCGAGATTGACAAATCCGGCATAGACGCCCTGGGCGGGGATGACCTGCGATGGGATATCCATATTCAGCGTCGGAAAACCGAGCTGTCGGCCGCGGCCGTGGCCGGGGATGACCGGGCCGTATAACCGGTACGGTCGGCCTAAAATTACATGTGCATCGGCGACGTGGCCGCTTTCGAGCATGTAGCGAATCATCGTGCTGGCCGCCCGGATCAACTGGCCGGTCGATAAGGTGACCAGCCGCGGCGGCACCATCGTGACACCGAAACTGAATTTATCACCCAACTGCCGCAGCGTATCGATAGTGCCGCTTCGATCTTTGCCGAAATTGAAATCGCTGCCCTCGACCACCATTGTCGAATGCAGCGGCACCAGGAACCGCTCGACGAAATCGTTCGGGGATAACTCGAGCACCTCGCGGCAGTTCTGCAATACCAGCAGGACATCGACGCCGTTTTTCGTCAGCAGCATCGATTTCATGGGCAGCGGCGTCAGCATACCCGGCGCTTTTTCCGGATAGAGCATCGCCACCGGATGCGGCTCGAACGTAACCGCGACCAGCGGGGCGTTCTGTTTTTGCGCAAAGCCGCGGGCCTCCAGCAGAATCTGCTGATGGCCGCGATGAACGCCGTCGAAGTTGCCGATCGTGACGACCGGATTTTGGACGTCGCTGCAAAGCTGTTCGATGGTATGAACCGTTTTCATTGCCCGGACCTTTCACAGGGATATTTCAGTTCGATCTGCATTCGTATTGTATCGCTTGTTTGCATAATGCAAAGGGATTCTTCAAGCGGCATAATCTCGGATTCGAGCCGACCCTCTCGGATGCAGTCCATGGTGTGGCGGGTCTCGAACTGAAAACCGGACCCTTCGAACGGCATTTCAATCATTTCAGTGCCTTGATGTGTGACGATCTTGGCCCAGTCGGCCTTATAAAAATTATCACTCAGAACGATATAGCCCTTTGTTCCATAGATCGCGGCCCGGCGGTCGGTATGCAGGTCGATCGCGGTATTGAATACGGCCGTTCGACTCTCATTATAGGTGAAGATCGCGGTGGTCTGGGCATCGACACCGGTCTTTGCGAACCGCGCGGCGGCCTTGATCTGATCGGGCTGCCTTCGAAAAATAAACGAGAGAAACGAAATGCAGTAGATGCCCACATCCAGCAGCGCCCCGCCGCCAAGGGCAGGATTGAGCGCCCGCTTTTTTGGGTCATCGCTTGCTTTGAAGCTGAAATCCGCGCGAGCGAATTGCAGATCGCCGATCATGCCGGCATCAATGACTTCTCTTACCTTTTGCAGAACCGGCAGAAATCGCGTCCACATCGCCTCCATCAAAAACACCTTGTTCTCCTTCGCGGCCGTGATCATTTTCTCAGCCTGTTCCGCATTCATACACAGCGGCTTTTCGCAGAGGACCGCTTTTTTGTGTTCCAGACACAGGATGGTATTGTCCATGTGCATCGGGTGCGGCGTGGCAACATAGACCACATCGATATCGTCCGCCGCGACCAGCTCCTGATAGCTGCCATAGGCATTGGGGATATCGAATCGTTTGGCGAATGCTTCGGCGGTCTTTTTCGACCGTGAGCCGACGCCGGCCAGTTCGGCCCCGTCGATTTTTTTTAACGTTTCTGCAAAGACGCCTGCAATACCGCCGGTGCCGATGATGCCCCAGCGAATTTTTTTGTTTTTGGATGCCATAACTGAATTCTCCGAACATGTTT
>CAZFDE010000044.1:0-21005 GCA_964517795.1 uncultured Pirellulales bacterium
TCCTATGCAATTTGGCCTCGATAGAAAAAATATTTGTTGTTATCCTGCTGGTTTGGTATAATATCAATATCTTGCTGAACAAGATAAGGGGTGTAAAAACCAGATGTTACAAATAACCAAAGGGCATAATCATGGTCAAAAAATCAGCACGCGACACCATATTGACCCGTAACACATTCGAAAAGATCGAGCAGAGTTTTCGCGCGCACTTTCAGCTCGGCCTGGAAACCCGCGACAATCGTGCCCGGACCGTCAAAAACCTTTGCAGCGCGGATTGTCACCCGGCGTTCTGCAAACTGGTCCAAAGCAGTACGGTCGGCCTTCGCCGCTGCAATAAGGAGCGCAAGCGCAGCCTCGATATCGCCGTCGAAACCGGCCAGTCGTACATTTCACTTTGTCACGCCGGCATCGTCCTGGTCTGCGTACCGATCATGGACAAGGACAAACCGCTGGGGGGAATGTTCTTCGGTAAATGCCTGTGGGGACCGGTCACCGACCTGATGATCGACGAGATCAAAAAGCGGCTCAAAGGCGTTAAGGTCGATTCAAAAAAACTCGTGGCGGCGATGAACAAACTCGAGGTCATCACCGGCCGGTACATCAACCAGGCCGCCGAGTTCCTCTTTGACTTGCTCTACGAGGTCGGCGGCTTCGATTCGCGTGTCATTCGCTGGCGGCGTCACCGGGCCGAACAGCAATCCAAGATCGGCGAATTCATCCAGGAAAAGAAAAAGCTCGGCACCGAATGGCGATACCCGCTGGAAAGCGAGCAGGAACTCCTCGGCAAAGTCAAGATCGGCGACCGTACCGGCGCCAAGGAAATCCTCAACTCGATTCTCGGGACGATCCTGTTCCACAATCCCGGCGACGTCGGCATCCTCAAGGTGCGGCTGCTGGAGCTGCTGAGCATCCTCAGCCGGGCCGCGGTCGAAGGCGGCGTCGATGTCAACGTCATGCTCGAACGCAACCTCGCTTATATCAACGTCGTCATGGATATCGACAATCAGGAAGACCTGTGCGCATGGATCAGTGCGGCCCTGAACGAATTCATCGAGCTGGTTTATTCTTCGCAGGACGCCAAGAAGATCACCCAGATCAGTCCGGCGATCAACTATATCGACGCCAATTACGACAAACCCCTGACGCTGGCCGACATCGCCAAGGCCTGTCACCTGAGTGTTTCGCGGCTGGCCCATGTCTTCAAGGAGCAAATGGGCATCACCCTGATCGATTATCTCACGAACGTGCGAATCGAACGGGCCAAACAGCTCTTGCTCTCGACCGACCAGAATTGCACCGAGATTTGTTTCGAGGTGGGCTACAATAACCAGAGCTATTTCACCCAGACCTTCAAGCGGCTGGTGGGCATGACCCCGCGGCAGTTCCGTTCCAGCAACAAGCGAACCAACACGATCTCCAGCACACTGCAATAAAAAACAGGGGCATGTTTATTCCTGCGGCAGTTTCGCCAGATCGGCGTCGGCCCCGGCGACCATCAGCACATCGTCCCGGTAGATCACCGTATTGGGCATCGGCACGTTAATGATCCCGCCGGTATCGGTTTCGGCGTCGCGCTTGGGATCGCTGCGTTTGATCGCGACCAGATTGACATTATGTTTCTGGCGAAGCTGAAGCTGCATGACCGTCTTGCCGTCGAAGCTGGCCGGCGCCGAAACCCGCGCCAGACTGTAGCCCGGGGCGAAATCGATCTTTTCGCCGATCTGCGGCGCGATCAATTTATACGCCCACCGCTGGGCGGATTCGATCTCCGGATAGATCACCTCGGCCGCACCGATCTTGGAGAACACCTCGCCCGCGACCAGATCCTCGGCCCGCGTATAGATCTGCTTAACGCCCATTTGCTTGAGGTTCACGACCGTCAGAACCGCGGCCTCGAAGCCCTGTCCCTCGCCCTGGCCGATCCCGATGATCGCGACATCGACCTTGTCGATCCCCTGGGCCTTGAGCGCCTCCTCATCGGTACTGTCGAGGCGAACGGCGTGCGAGACCTGATCGCGAATCGAATCGATCACATTGCGGTCGCGGTCGATCGCAATCACTTCGGCACCGCTCATCGCCAGCGCGATCGCCAGTTTTTTTCCAAATCGTCCCAGTCCGATGACAGCAAAACGTTTCATGGCCGTAGCTCCTTTTTAACCGACAACGATGACCTCCTCGGGATAGTTATACCGTGCGGGCTTGAGGTTGAACATCATCGCCGCCAGCAGCGTTAACGGCCCGAGTCGGCCGATCAGCATCGTAACAATAATAATCAGTTTACCCGCAGTTGTCAAAGACGGCGTGATCCCGGTCGTCAGGCCCACCGTACCCAGCGCCGAAGCGGTTTCAAAGAAAATATCCATCAGCGAAAAACCGCCGTACCGCTCGGTAAAACTCAGTAAAAACCCGGCCGCAAACAGCACCGCAAAGAACAGGACCGTTACCGTAATGGCCCGGCCGACAACCACCAGCCGGATCGAACGGCCGAACGCCTCGACATCCCGGCGCTTGCGCAGTGAAGCGATCACCGCCAGAATAATCACCGCGAACGTCACCGTCTTGATCCCGCCCGCCGTCGAACCCGGCGAGCCTCCGATGAACATCAACACAATCAGCATGATCTTGCTGGTCGCGGTCATCGAGGCGATATCGAGCGTATTAAAGCCCGCCGTGCGCGCCGTGATCGACTGGAACAGCGCATCGAGAACCCCCGCGTGCGTCGGCTGATGGCCCGCAGGTGAATACCGTTCAAACAGCCAGATCATGACCGCCCCGACCATAATCAGAATACCGCTGACCGCCAAAACCAGCTTGCTCTGCAACTGCACCCGTCGCGACGGCAGCGTATAAAGCCGCAGTTCGCGATGGAAAATCAGCTTGAACGCCCGGCGAACCTTCTGCATCACCAGCGAGACCAGATCGTAAAGCACACCGAACCCCAGCCCGCCGAGAATGATCAGGGGACACACGACCGCATAGATCGGCCACTGGCGGTTATACGCGATGAAGCTCTCACTGAACAGGCTGAAGCCCGCGTTACAGAACGCGCTGATCGCATGAAAGATGCTGCAGAACCATTGCTGTTCGTCGCCGCTCACCGCCCCGGGCACCTCGTCCCACATATTGAACATAACCAAGGCGCCGACAAATTCGATCAGGATCGTCATAAAGAAGATAAACGCGACCATCTGGCCGATGCGGCTGACAGTCTGCGTACTCAGGAGGTCCTGCATCGCCACCGATTCGCGAACGCTCAGCGCCTGACCTAATAACAGCGCGATCACCGCACCGAAGACCACAATCCCCAGCCCGCCCAATTGGATCAATACGAGGATCACCGTCTGGCCCAACAGCGTAAAATCCGAACCGGTATCTTTGACGATCAGGCCGGTCACACAGGTCGCACTGGTCGCGGTAAACAGCGAATCGACAAAACTGATCGGCTCGCCCGTCGAGCTTTTCGGCAGCATCAACACCAGCGCCCCGCAGACAATCAGCACCAAAAAGCTCAGGATCAGCGTCTGGGCCGGATTGCGGCCGGTCGCCGCCAGGTTCACGCTCGTGCGGCAAACCTTGATAATCACCTGCATCACCAGATAAACCCCCACCGCCGCATGACGCACCGCATCGGGATGGGTCTTGGCGAACCAGCGGCCCGCGCCCACCAATGTGATCACCAGCGCGATAAACAGCGGAATCTGAAACCAGAACCCCTTCCAGTACGCGCCGATCGACTCGGCGTTGAACTGCCGCACGATCTTTTCGCCGATGAAGATAAACAGCAGGACGAGCTGGATGTTGTACAGCACCGTCGCCGGCAGCAGCGGCCGCTCGAACCCGAACAGCATCACAAACGTCGCCACAACCAGCGCCGAGGCAACCACACACACCGCGAGCATCGCCCGCTCCAGGTTCTTGTTCTTAAATAGTAACTGCATCGATATCCGTTGTTCAATGCTATTATTCAATCTTCTTCTGTCATTCCCGCGAAAGCGGGAATCCGGACATCAGCAAACCACCAACTGACACACATTTGTTAAACCTATTATGTAAATGGTTCAGTTTGCAAAATTGTAGGGTCTTTGAGGCCTATCCGTCAACGATAAACATCCAAGACATATCGCCAATGTTAAAACAGGTAAAATAGACCAACCAAGGCACCGGATTTCTTGTCACAAAGCCTGTTTGACCTTGCCGGAAAACCGTTTATAATGGTCGATAGATAAACAAGCGGCCGAAGCCGCAGGGAGTATTGATATGTTGACCAAAGAAACGATTCTGAAAACGCTCGCAGAAACCAAGCCGCAACTGCAAACACAGTTCAAGGTTCATGCGATTGCCTTGTTCGGATCCTATGCCCGAGCCGATCAGCGGCCTAAAAGTGATGTCGATATTCTGGTCGATGTCGATCCGTCGATCGGGCTGGATTTTGTCACCTTGGCACGGCATATCGAACAATCCCTGGGCGCGCCGGTGGATCTCGTATCCAGCCGATCGCTCTCGCCCCGTGCCAGGAAATTCATCGAACCGGAGCTGATCTATGTCTAATAGGCCCCGGCGTCGATGAGCCGATAATGATGATAACGGTCAGCGGCGAAGTATTTTGAATTAACATTTGAGGGTGTATGCCATTGTGTCCAAACAATAATAATGTTTGGATATTTTCACCTAAGGAACAGCTACGTATTTTTTCAGGCGATGTCAGCGAGTTTGAGGGTTTCGCCGAAGCGGGTCAGCAACGCACGGCGGATGTTTGTGTGCTGCGGCTGTTTGAGTTGCGGATCGTTTTCAATCATCGCCATCGCATCGCGTCGGGCCATGACCAGCAGTTCGTAATCGTCAATAATATTGGCGATCTTCAGATCCGGCAGGCCGTGCTGGCGGGTACTGAACAGCTCGCCCGGCCCGCGGATCCGCAAGTCCTCCTCGGCGATCTCGAAACCGTCGCTGCAGCGGGTCATGATCTCAAGGCGCTTCAGCGCGATCTCGTTATCGGTTTCGGCAAAGAGCAGACAGTACGATTTGGCCTGGCCGCGGCCGATGCGACCGCGAAGCTGGTGCAGTTGGGCCAGCCCGAACCGGTCGGCGCCTTCGATGACCATAATCGTGGCGTTGGGCACATCGACGCCGACCTCGATCACCACGGTCGAGACCAGCACATTGATCCGGCCGCGGCGAAATTCGTCCATGACTTTCTGTTTCTGCTCAGAGGGCATCTGCCCGTGCAATAGCTCGACACGATATTCGGGAAAGATTTCTTTCGATAAGTGCTCGAAATGCGTGACGGCCGCCTTGATATCGCCGTTGGCGTCCTCGGCGGCGATCCGCGGACAGACGAAATAGGCCTGTCGGCCCGCCTTGAGCCGCTGGCGGATAAAATCGTAGGCCTTATCGCGGTTTTCCGGTTCCACGCGGCGCGTAACCGTCGCCGTTCGGCCCGGCGGGCAGTGCCGGATCACCGAGACATCCAGATCGCCGAAGACCGTCATTGCCAGCGTCCGCGGGATCGGCGTCGCGGTCATGACCAGGCAGTGCGGCGTATGGTCCTTGCGAAGCGAGGCCCGCTGGTGGACGCCGAATTTGTGCTGCTCGTCGATGATCACCAGCCCGAGGTTCGCAAATTCGATATCCGCCTGCAGCAGCGCAACCGTACCGGCGACGATATCGACCTTGCCCGTGCGAATCCGATTGAGCATATCCTCGCGGCTCTTACCGGTTATGCCGCCGGTAATCAGTTCGCGAGTCACGCGGCTGCGCTTGAGATAGCGTTCCATGCTGATAAAATGCTGGGCGGCGAGAATCTCGGTCGGCGCCATGACCGCGACCTGGCACTTGTTGGCGACCGCCGCCAAGGCCGCATAGAGCGCGACGACCGTTTTGCCCGAACCGACATCGCCCTGCAAGAGCCGGTTCATCGGCGTTTCGCTCGCCATGTCGGCAATAATCTCCTCGATCACCGTATCCTGGTCCCCGGTCAGCAGAAATGGAAAGCGTTTTCGAATCCGGTGGTCGATCTGCTCGTCGATGCGCATCTGAATCGATTTGCCGCTGTGGGTATGCTGATACCGGCGGATCGCCAGCCCGAGCTGCATCAAAAACAGTTCATCGTATTTGAGCCGCCGCTTGGCCTTATCGAGCTTCTTTGGGTCGTCCGGCCGATGAATCCATCGAAAGGCGTCGGCCCGCTTGACCAATCGCTGTTTTTTGAGAAAGGCCGGCTCGTAAAATTCCGGTACCAGCTCATCGACCTGCTCGATCACCGGCGCAACGATCCGTTTGATCTGGGCGGAACTGAGCTGTGCCCCGGCCGGATAAACTCCGCCGCTGAAATACTGATACGGATCGGATGAATCCTTCTCGATGATCAGGAATTTCGGATTACTAAACTGAAGCTGATGTTTATACAGCGTCACCTTGCCGCTGACCATCATCATCTGCCCGACGCCGAGCTGATTCGCCAGGTACCCGCCATGAAACCAGACCACGCGGCAGATACCCGTCTCGTCGGCCAGCAATACCTCGAACATCGGTGTGCGGCGATAGGACTGATAATCGGTCGATTCGATCAGGCCGATGACGGCGGTCTTCTGGTTCGGCCGCAATTGGTCGATCTTGACCGGCTCGGGAAAAAAATTCCAGTCCCGCGGATAATATTCGAGCAGATCGGCCACCGTCTCGACGCCGTATTTGGCAAATGCCTCGGCCCGCGACGGCCCGACGCCTTTGAGGAATTGCACCGGCATATCCAACCGGATCGTTTGTTGTTCTTGCTGCTCAGGGGTCATTTCGCGAATCCATATTTGCCAACGAGTTTGACGAACCGCACATCGCAAATCTTGATCTGCCGCAGCTTCGGGCCGATCTTTTCGGCGACGACCAGCTCCTGCACGCCCGGCCCGCCGACCGGCGCGACGATCAGGCCCTTTTCAACCAGGCAATCGAGGAGCGGCTGCGGGATCTGCGGCACAGCGGCCGTAACCATGATCCGCTCGAAGGATCGCGGCTTGGGCCAGCCGCAACTGCCGTCGCCGACCGCGTATTCGATATTGGTATAGCCCAACCGGCCCAGCACCGCCTGTGCCCGTTCGGCCAGTTCGTTGTATTGTTCGATCGTGCAGACCTGCCGCACCAGCCGCGCCAAAATCGCCGTCTGGTACCCGCTGCCGGTGCCGATCTCCAGCACGTCGCAGCTACTGTTGAGCCGCAGCTCCTGTGTCATCAGCGCGACGATATAGGGCTGTGAGATCGTCTGGCCGCACCCGATCGGCAGCGGCCCGTCGTCATATGCCGCCGACAGGTACGAGCGATTGACAAACTCCTCCCGCGGCACCGCCTTCATCGCCGCCAGAACCTGCTTGTCGCTGATATCGCGCCCGGCCAGATCAAACCGCGCCATCCTGTCCCGCTGTTGATCGAAATCGTTGTTAGCTGCTTTGCCGTACATGATCCCTATCTTCGCTTTTTGGCGATGTATTTTCAATGGATTTTTGCAGGCAAAGGATTATTGCGAATTTCCGGCCGCCGCAGTACAATAATGCCGATATAACGAAAGACGAATGAAAACGCGAAATCTCATATCATGGACGCTTTTACTCATGCTGGGCGGATGTGTGCCCTCACTGCAGCCGCTCTATACCCCCGAAACACTCGTTTATACACCCGCCCTCGAAGGTGTTTGGGAGGAATCCTCCTCGATGTGGTCCTTTGTCGGCGATCCGAACAATAAAAATTACAAGCTCACAATCACCACCGAAGACGGCGATGCCGAATTCGAAGCCCATCTGGTCAAGCTCAATCAGATGCATTTTCTTGATCTTTACCCAACCGGCGAAGGACTGCAGGCAAACGAGTACCTGAAAATACATTTACTGGCGGTCCATCATTTTTTCAAAGTCAAAATCACGCCGACGATGATCGAAATGCGGCTGCTGCATCCCGACAAAGTGGCCGACCTGCTGGCCGAGGATCCCAATGCGATCGAATATCAAAAAGTCGATGACCGAATCGTCTTTACCGATACACCGCAGAATCTTCAAAAATTCATGAAAACCTATGGCGCCGACGATTCGCTCTTCGGCGATCCGGGTACGCTCAATCGCCCCGGCATCCCCGAACCCAACGAGCCGAATCAACCGGATGCCAATACGTAAATCGTGCAGTTAAACTTACCCCAAAAACCCGGTCTCTTTTTCGTCGGCACCCAGCAGCATGCCGGCAAGAGCATTGTCATGGGCGCTGTTGCAGCGGTATTGCGTCAGCAGAATATCAACGTCGGCGTATTCAAACCCGTCGCGGTCGGATGCAAAGACCACTGGGACGGCCTTGTCGCCAAAGACGCCGAGTTCCTGGCCGCCTGCGCCAATACCGATATGCCGCTGAAGATGGTCAATCCGGTTTCGTTCGTCACCGATGTCACGCCGGTCGTCGCCGCCGAACGCGAACGAAAAGCGATCGACTTCGATGCCATCACCAAAGCGTATCGGCAATGGTGTAATGCCTGCGATTGCATTCTGGTCGAAGGTATCGGCGGGGTGCGAACGCCGTTGACCGTCGATGAGGATCTGTTGGATCTGGCCGGGCAGTTCGGACTGCCGGTGGTGGTCATCGTCCGCAGTTGCGACGATATGCTTAACCAGGCCCTGATGACCATCGACTGTATCCGGGCGGCCAATCTGAGTATCGCTGGCGTTGTCATCAACGGCTTTTCCGCCGAGATCGAGAGCCCCTATACCAATACCGGCCCCTCACTGATCGCCCTTCTCGCCAATGTCCCGATCCTCGCGGATGTGCCCTGGGATGAAACCGTCGATATGCAAAACCTCGACGTCGGCGATCTGGCCCCGAAAATGATCAGCCAGGCCGATTGGCAAAAATTGATAAGCCGCTGAGATAAATCCACCGCCGCCAAAATACCGACCCTAAACCCCGATTACAAAGGCTGATTCATACCATTTGACAGGATTTTTTCGCCTTTACCGCCCCGCTTCCATCGGCTATAATAGAATCCGATTTACCTTAGCTTTGAAATAGACGTATTCATTATTCAAAGATGGAGGCCTTATGAGAAGACAAGCGGGCGTTATATTCATTTCTCTGGTTTTATTATTTCCCTGTCTGTGTGCAGCGGACCAATTCACCCCGACCGACGAAGAGATCGCCGATGAAGTCCAGCAAAAAGTGGATAAGATCGTCCAAGAGGATTATAAGGACGAGGGCAGGCCGATCACCGCGATGCGGATTAAAGAAATACAACAAAGCTGTTTGGAGTCTATCCGTCGGAAATATCGCCTGCAAAATATGTTCGATTATTATGGGCCGCTTCTGGAAGGCCGGACAATCCAGGTTCGCGTATTTCGAGATTTTAATAACGTACCGGATACATACGAATTGATCCCCATGACTGTGCGCAAAAAACCGTATGTCCGCTTCGGCCTGGAAGAAAGTCTTAATCCCGGCGATGTGGTGATGTTCTGCAGTGCCGATCAGTCCGATGAAACCCTTCGACAACTTATTGGCAATTATTATGTTTACCGGCGTTTTACAGGTAAGGGCAGTGTCAGTCTCATACATTCGAACACCTTAAAACCGGTACCGATAATGACATTCCACGATGCTTTGGATCGCCCGATCGTCGGCGCAACCGTTTTCTTTCATGCCCGCGTGGACGGCTTTAACGAAAAACTGACGTTTCATGAAGAACAAACCGATGCGGACGGCAGTGTGCCACTGCCCCGTTTGTCCGATGATCGTATACATCTGCGGATTCCCAATTACACATTTTCCCATCCCGATTACGGCGTTGTATGTTCACACGGTGCACGGAGTGGGCCGTATGCGAAAATATTGAAACTACCCCTGGTACGTTCGAATGAAGACCCATCTGTTATCATTCGTAATACGGTGGTGAATGAAGAAAATCATATTATGGATGATTTTGAGGTATTGACCTGGCAGGATTGGCAGTATAAACAAGATTATCTGGACGCGATCGCTGATGCCAAAATCGTCATTCGAATATTTCGTCAAGATATGGAAGATGGAGAATATGATTCTCACGAAATCGATGCATCTCAAGGAGAATTAGAACTGGGGTCGTTGCGCAAAGACTACGGGGATACAGTCGTCATTTGCGGCCAGGACCAAACATATCCACAATTGAAATCTCTTTTTGATCACGTTATTTTCCTTGGATCCTGTATGTATCCGTACCGTTTTTCATTGGATGGGATTCGCGGTGTCGGCAAAGAAGCCGAATACTGGACTATTGTCGATGCCAATAGCGATCCTATCCCTAATGCTGATGTAACCCTGATGCTTTGCTTCCGTACCTTTGGCAAAAGAAATGAAACAGAAATTGGTACAACCCGAACGGATGAAAATGGCCGAATTTTACCGCCCATTGTCGATAACCATACCAATATTCATCAAGATCACATTAATATCGAATGTATTGTATCGCATCCCGAATATGGTATCGGCTGCGCCATCAAGCCATTTCGCTACACCGACCAAATCTTCTACAGTTGCCTTGTTCCAGATCATACCAAACTCGCAACTCGGGCGCTACGAGGTATAGTTGTGAATGAAAATAATGCCCCGATTCCATTTACCAAAATTTCCTGTAAGACTATTTATACACTCGGTGGCATATATTCATACGGCATGACCGCTTCTCAATTAGACAGTTTCGTTTATACGGATAATCAAGGTCGGTTTCGTTACTACCTTCCGTTGACGCCAGTAATGAAAGATAGAATTGGATTAGTGATACCTGATAATACTAAATATCATGCTTGGATATGCGCCCCCAGGGAAACAGAGCGATTTTTTTTCTATGGTGAATTGTCTAACAATACCGAACATCAAATCCTTCTCGAAAAAGGCTATCTTCACAGTTTTGTATTCGAAGATGCAAACGGAGCAATCATTGAAGATAACGATGAAATACCCCCTCTCTATATTAATAGAACAGAACCTGTCTTATACGGTCCCAAGCAAACGTGGGGGATTGACACTTCCAAACCAATCTATTTACCGCTTGGTCTTTATACATTTGACGGCTTTGATTCGATTGAAGTAGTCGAGGACAGCCCGGTCGAATTGGTATTTCGCCGTAAGCCTCAAAAGCAGTATGTGTTTTCAGGCCGAGTTGTAGATGCATTAACCGGAGAAGCGACAGAAGGAATATATGTCTTGTTTAATGCCGACCGGGAAAACTTTTGCACGTTGACCGACGAGGACTGGGAACAAATGCATCAGGTCTGGGAAGGATACACGCCGGATAATTTGCAGCTTGAGCCCTTGATCAAATTGATCTATACTGATACACCGTTTACCCGAACGGATGCAAACGGCAGTTATCAATTCACGATCGATCGTCTAAAATACAACTTTGTGCAATTTACGGCAATCGAGCAAAACACGATGACAACTGAGCAACAGATGGATATTTCTGAAGAAATTGCAAAGAGCCAATATGAGTTTATCGTACCCGATCTAAAACTGTTTCCAGCCGCCAAAGGAAAATTTCACACCCTTTACCCGGGTACGAATACATCTGCGAGTATAAAGTTTGTGATCGATCCCTGTGACAGCCGGCCTTGGGTGAAAGATTTTCGAAAAGAAATCGGTCAGGACGATTGGAATAGAACGATTTACAGTGATGAATGGACAATTAATTATCCTCAAACGATCTTTATTCCCGCAGGGGTGAAATTCAAGTTCTGGATCAATCCTGACTTGGAAAGCTTGCAGTCAATCAAGATATCTCAAGACTATTATTTCGAACAGGGTGAATTTTACGATTTCGGACAGTTTGAACTCCAAAAAACAATTACGGTATTTGTTTTAATTACAGATCAACAGGACAAAGCACTGGCAAGCATTCCAGTCAGTGCATATATGGAGGATTCGGATGTTTACACCCGATCATCGTTAACAGATGAGAATGGCTATGCATTATTACAGGTCTACCCCAATTCAAAAGGCACTTTCCGCGTCGATGCCGGATATGTCGAAAGCGCGTATCTGCATGTCTTTTTCAACTGGGAAACACTGAAGGTGGACGGCTGGCTCGAACGGGACTACAAGCACCTCAACGTCGAGATCCCCTTCGAGTTGACCGGCCCGCAGGACGAGAATAAAATCTTCGAAATGACCCTGCCCGATGAAGTCATAAAGCACTTGTCGCACCAGAAACAATGACGTATAATGCAGCTCAAACACCAAAACATTTATTGAAAGGAATCGAACATGGCGGATGATACGAAAAAAAAGAAAAAGAAAAAATCCCTGATCGGCCGGATCATTACCGGTATTGTCGTCGTTATCCTGGTGCTGGTTCTGATCTTCATGATCTTCGGCGAATCGGCGATCCGGGCCACCGTCCAGAAAGCCGCAACCGATGTCCTCGGCGTGCGCGTCACGCTGGATGACGTGGACCTGAAAGTCCTGCGCGGCAAAATCGGCCTGGACGATCTGATCATCTACAACCCCGAAGGCTATAAACACCCCAAATTCTTCGAGCTGACTCGCTGCCGTGTCGATGCGGATATGACCTCGCTGATGGGCGACACCATCCAGATCCCCACGGTCATCCTCGACGGCGTCAATATCACCATCGAGCAAAAGGGCCTGACCAGCAACCTGCAGCAGATCCTCAAGAACATCGAAAAGAACCAGGGCCCGCCGGAACAAGAACCCCAGCCCGAAGAAGAACCCGCCGAACCGGCCAAGCCCGCCAAGAACGTCAACATCCAGAAGCTGCGGATCGAAAATGTCATCGTCCGGCTCGACACCCTGGTCCCCGGCAAAATGGATACCGTCACGATCAAGCTCGACCCGATCGAACTGACCGATATCGGCACCGCTGAAAAAATGAATGTCGGCGATGTGATCGCCAAGGTCATGCGCGCGATCGCCGTCGGAATCGCCAAACAGGGCGGCGACCTGCTGCCGGACGGTATGGTCGAAGGCATCGGCTCGGCCATGGGAAAAACGCTCGACATCGGCAAAGATATCGGCACCACCGCAACCGAAGGCGGCAAAAAGATTCTCGAGGAAGGCTCCGAGGCGGGCAAAAACGTGGTCGAAGGCATCAAAGGGCTTCTGGGCGGCAAAAAAGAGCCAACAACCGAGGAATAATTGACCCGGCCACGGTTCCCGCTTAATACCCGGACACCGATCGGCATAAGACATGTCAAATCCAGTCTTTGCGCTTGAAGTCTGCCCGCGCATTCGATTAGAATACGGACACACGAAGATCGAATGGGAGAATGTGAATGAATCTGTCGAAAATGACACGTCAACAGCTTATCAAAGAGGTAAAGAAGCTCCAAAAACAGCTCACTTGCCAAAAACCGGATGCCGGGACCATCGACAAGGTGGTTAAAAAAGCGGTTGAACAATGCGAGAAGCGTTTCCAGGGCCTGCTTAACAATATGGCCGAAATTGTCTGGCGGATCGACCTTAAGGGCCGCCTGACCTATGTCAGCAAGCCCGCCTCGAAAATGCTCGACTATCGACCACAGGAGATGATCGGCAAAAACATCTCCGGCTTTCTCGCGCCCGAGACGGCCAAAAAGGCCAGACAATCCATTCAAAAACGCCTCAACGGCGAATACGGCGACGAACCGATCACGCTCGAACTGCAGGCCAAACGAAAAGACAAATCGATCATCACCCTCGAAACCCGCACCATGCCGATTTACGATACCGACGGGCACATTGTTGAGATTCAGGGCGTCTCCCGTGATACTACCCAGCGAAAAGAAGCCGAAATGATCCTGCGAGACAGCGAAGAACGCCTGCACAGTCTATTACGCGCCGCCCCCATCGGCATCGGTATCGTCAGCAACCGCGTGCTGACCCGCGTTAACCAGCGTCTCTGTCAGATGACCGGGTACAAACAGGTCGAACTGCTGGGCAAGAAATCCCGTGTCCTTTACCCGACCAAAAAAGATTACGATTATGTCGGCAAGGTCAAATATGCCCAGATCAGCAAAAAAGGCACCGGCACCGTCGAGACCCGCTGGAAACATAAAGACGGCCGCATTATCGATATACTGCTCAGCTCCACCCCACTGGACCCCAAAGACCTGACCAAAGGCGTCACCTTTACCGCCACCGATATCACCGAACTGAAAACTGTCGAACGGGCCTTGCGCAACAGCGAACTGCGGTTCCGGGCACTGGTCGAAACTTCCAGCGACTGGATATGGGAAGTGGATCGCGAAGGCCGCTTTACCTACAGCAGTCCGAATGTAACCGATATCCTCGGCTATACACCCAAAGATCTGATCGGCAAAAAACCGCTGGATCTGATGTCACCGCAGGAAGCTCAAAAAAGAACACCCCCGTTTAACCGGGTGCTGCGAAATAAAAAAGCCTTCAAAGGATTCGTCAGCATTCAGCTTCATAAAAAAGGGCACGCGGTCATTCTTGAATCCAATGGGACGCCCATCTTCGATGACCGCGGCTATTTCCGCGGCTTTCGCGGGATCAACCGCGATATCACCGAGCGCCACCGGGCCGAAGATAAATTACGACAGTCCGAGCGACGGTATCGCGAACTTTTTGAGGGCAGCCGCGACGGCATTGTGTTTGTGGATGCACAGGGCAATTTCGTGGAATGCAACCAACAATACGAACAGATGCTGGGCTATACGATCGATGAATTGAGAAAAATGGATTTGTACGATATCACCCCGAAAAAATGGCACCAGTGGGAACGAAAAGAGATTATCGAGAAACGCATCTTTGCACAGGGCTACTCGGATCTATATGAAAAAGAATACATCCGAAAAGACGGCACCGTTTTCCCGGTGGACCTGCAGGCTTATTTAATCCGGGACGACGACGGTCATCCGGTCGGCATGTGGGGGGTTGCCCGGGATATCACCGCGCGCCAACAGGCCCAAACCAGGATCATCGAGTATCAGCAGCGACTGCGCGAACTGGCCTCGCAGTTATCGCTCACCGAAGAACAGCAGCGCCGCCAGATCGCCGGCGACCTGCACGACCATATCAGTCAATCCCTGGTGCTCTCCCTGATGAAACTCCAGCAGCTGAAAGACAGCGCGGACTGCAAAAACAAGGCACTGGTCCGATCGCTGTGCGACACCCTCAACCAGGTCATCGAGCGGGTTCGTACGATGACGTTCGAACTGGGCAGCCCCACGCTGTACCGATTCGGCCTGGAGCCGGCCCTGCGCGAATTGCTCGATGAAAAATTCAAGCAAAACTCCGAGGTCCAAACGCATTTCAGCGATGACAAAAAACCCAAACCGCTTTCAGAAGATGTCAAGATCCTCTTATTCCAATCGGTGCGCGAACTGCTGGTCAATGTGGTCAAACATGCCAGGGCCGACCGTGTCGATGTGGCGGTAAGTCGCGACAATTCCGATGTCGAGATCTCCGTTCACGACAACGGCGTCGGATTCGATCCCTCGATAATCGACACACCCGCTCATCGCGGCGTACATTTCGGCCTGTTCAATATTCACGAGCGATTGAACTATCTGGACGGCTCGATGACCATCGAATCGAAAAAAAATGAGGGCAGTACCTTCACATTGACCGCACCCTTGCAGAAATAACCGACTCTCTGGAACTTCGGGTATTGACGGTTGACAGCCGCTTGTCGCCGCGGGTATAGTAATCAGCGAATAATCAAGATACGTTAGGAGAACCAAATGGACGCAAAAATATTCAAGGCCTACGATATTCGCGGCCTTTACGGCGAACAGATCACCGAAGAAGATGCCTGGAAAATCGGCTATGCCACCGCCCGCTTCCTGCGGTCGCTGCTGACCGGCTACCAGCGGGGCCAGGCCAACGCCCAGTGCATCTGTGTCGGGCGCGATATGCGAAAACACAGCAAATCCCTGGCCGATGCCCTGATCGAGGGCATGAATTCCACCAATACCAATGTCATCGATATCGGCCTGATCGATACGCCCCAAATGTATTTCGCGATCAATCACCTCGGCACCTGCGGCGGTGTGCAGGTCACCGCCTCGCACAATCCCGCCAAGTATAACGGTTTTAAGATCTCCGGCCTGCAGGCCAAACCCGTCGGCGCCGATACCGGCCTCAAAGATATCGAACACATCGCCACCGCCCTGCTGCATACCAAAGGCAGAGCCGAAGGATCGGTCGAGCAGTATGACCTGACCGACGAATACAAAAAGCATGTCCTGAAATTTCTTCAGCCGAAACTCAAAAAACTCAAGATCGCCATCGATGCCTCCAACGGCATGGCCGGCAAATCCGTCCCGGCCGTCTTCGGCGACCTGCCCATCGAGATCATTGAGCTGAACTTCAAGCACGACGGCACCTTCAAACACGAACCCAATCCGCTGGTCGAGGAAAACCTCAAAGAGCTGAAAAAAAACGTCAAGACCCAAAAATGCGATTTCGGCGTCTGTTTCGACGGCGATGCCGACCGGCTGATGATGGTCGATGAAAAAGGTAAAACCATCGGCTGCGACCTGATGACCGCCCTGATGGTGCCCTATTTCCTCGAAGCCAACCCCAAAGCGACCGTCGTCTATGACCTGCGCAGCAGCCTGGTCGTCCAGGAAGAGATTATCAAACACGGCGGCACCCCGCGCCGCGAGCGCGTCGGCCACGCCTACATGAAAAAGGCCCTCCGCGATTCGCATGGCGTATTCGGCGGTGAACTGTCCGGGCATTTCTATTACCGCGACAACTTCAACGCCGATTCCGGCATGATCACACTGGTGCATATGCTCAATATCGTCAGTGCCGCCGACAAACCCATCAGCAAGCTGATCGAACCGCTGCGGCGGTACGCAGCCAGCGGCGAAATCAATTTCGAGGTCGAGGACAAACAGGCCAAAATGGACGAACTGGCCAAACGCTATAACGAAGGCGACATCGACCATCTCGACGGCGTCACCGTACGGTTCAAGCAATGGTGGCTCAATTGCCGCCCCAGTAATACCGAGCCGCTGCTGAGGCTCAACGTCGAAGCGAAAACCCCCGAACTGCTGGACGAAAAACTCGCCGAGATCAAATCCATCCTCGGCGACCCCGTGGACCATTAAGAAAGGTGTCGAAAATGGAAATCCATACAAAGACCTACGAAACACCCAACGGCCCGGTCGAAGGCGTTCAGACCAAATGGCCCGGATTCAATATTCTTGTGGTCACCGGCACCAGGGGTTTTCTGGCCTGCCCGGCCGTCGATGTCGAGGCCTGCCAGGGTTACGGCGTCGCGGCCGCACTGGTCGAAAGCACCCCGGACAATCCCATCGGCACGCTCGAACGATTCGCTGACCGCAAGATCACCAAAGTCAACGAAAACGCAGCCAAGTTAGGCATCAAAGAAGCAATGCCCGTCACTGACGCCTTTGCACTGATTGCATAAGGAGCGAAAATGAAAATAAAATGGAGTATTGTCCTGCCCGTCGCATTATTGCTAACATCAACGCTCCAGGCTCAGGTCGATTTCCCCTGGGAGAAAGATGAACTCATGCTGCTCGGCCGCCCGAACCCGATCTTAGCCGACATCGAACGCGTGCAGCTCTTTGTCATCCCGCAGCCGCACGATATCAATATCCCCGGCATTTCCTTCGCCGATATGGAAAAACAATTCGCCGAAAAGATCGCCGATGTCAACCTGAAGATCGAACCCGTTTATACCGCTGAAACCGGATCATTGCGAACCGCCGAAATCCCCGAACTCAAAGTCGGAATCGACATCCTTGCCCTGCCCGACAGCAATGCCTTTGTCTATCGCATCGAAACCGCCCTGGCCGCCCGAACCTTCCTTTGCCAGGACACCTCGCGATTCATCAAGCCGGATATCTGGATCAAACAAACACCCTTGAAATACGCACCCGGCCATAAGCTCGCAAAAAATATTCAAGACGATGCCGCCGTACAGGTTGAGGCCTTTATCCTCTCGGTCGCAGCCCACAAACATGCGGTCGCCCAGTTACAGCGCAGCGCCCAACCCGATTCGAATCCTGAAAAAAGCCCCAATCCCGCCTCTGCTGCTTCGAACGACTGCGTCAGCTCGAAAAACAGTAAAATCTTCCACCGCGCCGATTGCTCCAGCGCATCGCGCATCTCGCCGGACAATCGCGTCACCTACGAATCCCGCCAGCAGGCCATCGACGCCGGCAAACGCCCCTGCAAACGCTGCAATCCCTGAGCATTCCCAAAGGCATTTCATTCAAAGCCGAAATTTGGTATAATACTGTTTTTGAGGATGCGATACGATGAGACTGCAATTTATTGCCTGTAAAGTACTGCAAAAAGAGGCGTATCTCTGTGCGGCCCGATCGACCAATACCGTCGACATGGTCTTCATGAAACAGGGCCTGCACAACGAACCGGACAAGCTCCGCGCCGAGGTGCAGGAGGCGCTCTCGGTAACCGAGGACCTCCAGGGCCGCCCCTACGACGCCTCGTTGCTGGGCTACGGCCTCTGCAGCAACGGCATCGTCGGCCTGACCGCCCCCATCCCGCTGGTCGTCCCCCGCGGCCACGACTGCGTCACCCTGCTGCTGGGCTCGCGAAAAAAATATCAGGACTACTTCGATTCGCATCGCGGCGTTTACTGGTACAGCCCCGGCTGGATCGAAACCAGCACCATGCCCGGCAAAGAACGCTGTGATATCCTCTTAAAGGAATACACAGAAAAATACGGCGAGGACAACGCCCAGTTTCTGATGGACGCCGAGCAAAACTGGATGAAAGAGTACGAGTGGGCCACCTACATAGACTGGGGCTTTCCCGACGCCGACAAGGAAAAGCAATACACCAAAGAATGTGCCGAATTTCTCGGCTGGAATTATGACCAGCTCAAAGGCGACCCCTCGCTGCTGCAGCGGATGCTCGACGGCCAATGGGACGACGATTTCCTGGTCATCGAACCCGGCCAAAAAATCGCCGAAGACCTCACCAGCGAAGGCATCATCAAATCCGAAGAATGAAAACCGCCTCCCTCCATCATCTGCGCTGGCTCATTCCGCTGTCATTGGCGGCCGTCACGATCCTGAGTTTCCTGCCGGTACAAAACGGTCAGTTCGTGTACGATGACTACGACTACCTCACCAAGAACCGCCACGTCCAAGACGGCCTGACGCTCCAATCTTTTAAATGGGCCTGGACCGCCACCCACTCGGCCAACTGGCACCCCTTAACATGGCTAAGTCACATCCTCGACATCGAGCTGTTCGGCTTCAATCCCGCCGGTCACCATATGGTCAACGTCCTCTTTCACATCCTCAATGTGCTGCTGTTGTTCTACCTGTTCAAACGCCTGACCGGTTCGCGGCCCCTCAGTTTCCTGATCGCCGCGCTGTTCGCGATCCACCCGCTGCACGTCGAATCCGTTGCCTGGATCTCCGAACGCAAAGATGTCCTCAGCGTCTTTTTCGCCCTGCTCTGCCTGCACAGCTATATCCGCTACGCCGCCACGCTGAAAAACACCCGCTTCGCACGGGTCGTACTGAGCTTCGTTCTCGCCCTGATGGCCAAGCCCATGATGGTCACCCTGCCGTTTGTGATGCTGCTGCTGGATTACTGGCCGCTGAATCGGATCAAATCATTGCAGCCCGCCGGTGCTGGTGACATCTATCCCAAACTCAGTTTCTGCAAGCTAATCCTCGAAAAGCTCCCGCTGTTCATCCTGACCGCGATCTCGTGCGTGATCACCTACCACGCCCAGCAAAAAGGCGGCGCGATGACCATGGGCATGGATTACCCCTTCGCCGTCCGCCTGCTCAACAGCTTCAACGCCTACATCTTTTACATCGTCAAGACTTTCGCGCCGGTGAATCTGGCCGTGCTCTACCCGCACCCCGGAAAACAGATCGCACTCACCCGTCCGATCGTCAGCCTAATCATATTGCTCGCGATCACGGCCGTCGTCGTTTACCGCATTCGCAAACAGCCCGCGCTGGCCGTCGGCTGGCTCTGGTTTCTCGGCACGCTCGTACCGGTCATCGGCCTGGTCCAGGTCGGCAATCAGGCCCACGCCGACCGCTACAGCTATTTCCCCTCGATCGGCCTGTATATCGCGATCCTCTGGGCCGCCCGGTCGCTCATCGCGAAAATAAAAATACCCAAAGTCGCCGTTTCGTGTTTTTGCGCCGTGGTCGTCCTTGTCCTCGCCGTGCTGACCTATCGACAGGCGGCCGTCTGGCAGGACCACAGAACGCTTTTCGGCCGGGCCATCGAAATCACTCAGGACAACCCCGTCGCCTACAACAATTACGGCCTGGAGCTGCTCAAAGACAAACGATACAAACAGGCTATCGACTGTTTCCAAAAGGCGACCGACCTGCGAACCAATTATCAGGACGCCTACAGCAACCTCGGCCTCGCCTACCAGAGAACCGACCGCCCACAGGAGGCGCTTCAGTGTTATCAAAAAGCCATCGAGATCGAGCCGCGGTTCTTCGACGCCCAGCGTAATATCGCCCTGCTCTACAAGGAAATGGACAACCGCGAACTGGCCTCTCGCCATTTTCATAATGCCCTGTCGCTGCGATCGTATGATCACAAACTGCGAGAAATTTTTGCCGGCTATCTGCTTGAACAGAACATGATGTTAGCCGCCGCCCGGCAGTACGCCGCTGTTCTTAAAGACCGCCCCGATGACCCCGATATCCTCAATAATCTCGCCTGGATCCACGCCACCGCCAATGACCCGAAACTCAAGAACCCCCAAATCGCTATCGACTTCGCCCAAAAGGCCTGCCAACTGACCGACCATAATAAGCCGGAGCTTCTGGATACGCTAGCCGTCGCCTACGCCGCCGCCAGCCAATTCCAACAGGCCGTCAATACCCAGCAACGCGCCATCCAAATCGCCGAATCACAAGACAACCCCCAACTCGCCGACCAGCTCAAAACTAACCTCAAACTATTCACCCAAAACAAACCCTGGCAGCCGCAGTAGCTAATGTACCCCCAGCGGCACGACCAATCGCACCTATATCGTCGATACGGTCGGCGAATTGCCCGTG
>CAZFDE010000045.1:0-20946 GCA_964517795.1 uncultured Pirellulales bacterium
GGGTGAAAGACGGGATTCGAACCCGCGACCCCTGGATCCACAATCCAGTGCTCTAACCAGCTGAGCTACTCTCACCGCGAAACGGCGAAATTCGCCGCATATGGTATTGTAGCGTACGGTCGAAAATTGTCAATCACGAACCGACACCACCTGCGCATAGCCAATCAATACCCATATTTTATGGATTGACCAAACTTTACCAGCGACTAATCACCAAACAGCCGCCCGCAGGGCCACAGCCGACTCATCACTATTCACTAACGACTAATAACTATTTAACTGCCGCCTGGGCGGCCGCCAGTCGTGCGATCGGTACGCGGAACGGCGAGCATGAGACATAATTCATGCCGACGCGATGGCAGAAGTCGATGCTGTCCGGTTCGCCGCCGTGTTCGCCGCAGATGCCGACCTTGAGCTTCTTGTTGACTTTGCGGCCGAGCTTCGTGCCCATTTCGACGAGCTTGCCCACGCCGGTCTGGTCGAGGCTCTGGAACGGATCGGTCGCGTAAATGCCCTGAATGACATATTCGCCGAGGAACTTGCCTGCGTCGTCGCGCGAGAAACCCATCGTCATCTGTGTCAAGTCGTTGGTCCCGAAGCTGAAGAATTCGGCCTCTTCGGCGACTTCGTCAGCGGTCAGGGCCGCCCGCGGCACCTCGATCATCGTGCCGACGAGGTATTTGATCTTCGATTTCTTTTCCGCGAAGACCTTTTTGATCTCGTCGGTGATCTGGTCCTTGACGATCTTGAGTTCGGCGACGGTGCCGATCAGCGGGATCATAATCTCCGGCAGGACACTCTTGCCGGATTTCTTGACCTTCAGGGCCGCCTCGATGATCGCGCGGGCCTGCATCCGGTAAATGGCCGGGTAGGTGATCGCCAGCCGACAGCCGCGATGCCCGAGCATCGGGTTGAATTCGTGAAGCTGCGCGACCTTGTCCTTGACGACTTTCGGTTTGACGCCTAATCGCTTGGCCATTTCGGCCTGGTTGTCCGCATCGTGCGGGAGGAACTCATGCAGCGGCGGATCAAGCAGGCGAACGGTTACCGGCAGACCGGCCATCGCCTTGAAGATCCCCTCGAAATCCTTTCGCTGATAGGGCAGCAATTTTTTCAGTGCACTCTCGAACAGCTTTTTCGCTGCGGTATGTTTGGATTCGATCTGTTTCTTGTGCTTGGCGGATTCTGCCGTTTGCAGTTCGGTGAGCATATCGGCGTAATCGTCGGCGCCGAGGATCATCTGTCGTACGGCCCAGATCCGCTCGCCTTCGAAGAACATGTGCTCGGTACGGCACAGGCCGATGCCCTCGGCCCCGAATTCGCGGGCCCGTTTGGAATCTTCGGGCGTATCGGCATTGGTGCGGACGCCGAGTTTGCGAACGCCGTCGCATATCTTCATGAACTTGCCGAACGCACCGCTGAGTTTCGGTTCGACGGTCGGCAACTGGCCTTTCATGACCTCGCCGGTCGTGCCGTCGATGCTGATCCAGTCGCCTTGTTTGATCGTCAGCTTGTCAATGGTCATCTTATTCGTTTTGTAGTTGATGTTCAGATCGCTGACACCGGCGACGCAGCATTTGCCCATGCCGCGTGCGACGACGGCCGCATGGCTGGTCATCCCGCCGCGTGCGGTCAGGATCCCCTCGGCCGCATCCATGCCGCCGATATCTTCGGGGCTGGTCTCGATCCGCACCAGTACGACTTTCTTGCCGTCGGCTTTCCACGCCTCGGCCGTGTCGGCATCGAATACCGCCTGGCCCACGGCCGCACCCGGCGAGGCCGGCAGACCTTTGGCGATCGCATCGCGCTTGGCCTTCGGATCAAAATGCGGGTGCAGCAGCCGATCAAGCTGCTCGGGTGTAACACGATTGACCGCTTCTTTCTGACCGATCAGTTTCTCGGCAACCATGTCGGCTGCGATTCGGACTGCGGCCTCCGCGGTTCGCTTGCCGGTTCGGGTCTGAAGAATGTAAAGCACTTTTTCCTGGATCGTGAATTCCATGTCCTGCATATCTTTGTAGTGCTTTTCGAGTCGGGTCATCAGATCGGTCAGTTCTTTGTATGCCTTGGGCATGATCTTTTTGAGACCCTGCAGTTCCAGCGGGGTACGGATACCCGCGACGACGTCTTCGCCCTGGGCATTCATCAGGAACTCGCCGTAAAATTTCTTTTCGCCGGTGCTGGGGTTTCGTGTAAAGCAGACACCCGTACCGCAGTCCTCGCCCATGTTGCCGAAGACCATCGCCTGGACGTTGACGGCGGTGCCCAGCAGGCCGGTGATATTGTTCAGTTGCCGATAGCGCACGGCCCGGTCGATCATCCACGATTTGATCACGGCATTGATCGACAGATCGAGTTGTTCGCGCGCGTCCTGCGGGAACATGCGGCCGACGTTTTTTTTGTAAATTTTCTTGTAGTCATCGACCACGCCCTTGAGTTGTTCGGCATTGAGCTGGCTGTCCAGTTCGACGCCGGCCTTGACCTTGGCCTTGTGGATCGCCTCTTCGAAATAATCGTGATGACAGCCCATCACCACGTCGCCGAACATATCGATAAAGCGGCGGTAAATATCATAAGCAAACCGCGCGTTGCCGGTGCGTTCGATGATCCCGTCGATCACGGTATCGTTAAGCCCGAGGTTCAGGACGGTATTCATCATGCCCGGCATCGAAATGGCGGCACCGCTTCGCACGCTGACCAGCAGCGGCTTGTCGTGATCGCCGAATTTCGCGCCCATCGCCTTCTCCAGCTTGGTGATGTTCTGGTCGATCTGCTTGGCGAGCCTGGTCGGCCATTTGCCGCCGTTTTTGTAGTACAGATCGCACACTTCGGTAGTAATGGTAAAGCCCGGCGGGACCGGAACGCCCAGATTGGTCATCTCGGCCAGGTTCGCCCCTTTGCCGCCGAGGGTTTTTTTCATCGTTGCATTGCCTTCGGCCTTCTTGTTGCCGAAGAAATAAACTAACTTCTTAGCTTTTTTAGCCATGTTAACAGTCTCCAGTTTAGAGGTTTATCATTGCATTTCTCTACGGAAAAATAAAGGGACCGACTATAAACGACCTTTGGTTCGCTGTCAATGTTAAAATCATGTAAAATTCCCAAAAAGCCGGTTTAGGGCGGTCTATAGCTCTCGTTCAGAACGTCTATTTCAGTGCTTCGGCGATCTGGCGGCCGAGTTGGGGGGCGGCATCGACAGCTATCGGCTGCTGCTCAAATGCTTTTATCCCCACCGAATCGACGGTCGCATCCGGGCCGTAGAGCATGGTAATGCCGGACATTTTGCAGGTATCGCCATAGCCGCATTTGACGCAGGGCACATTGCCGCTGATCTTAACGGCGCCGACGAAATTCATCCCCTCTTCCATCATATAGAACCTCACAGCATTGATGCCCATTTCACAGGCGGGCGGCATAGCCTGATTGTCTTCGGGTACGGCCGAGGTGATGACCGCGCCGCCGGGTTTGCCGGCCATGTAGCCGTGATTATGCCGCAGCGGGTAGAGCCGCTCGATGAACGCCTTGGTCCGCGCATCGAGGGTCGAATACGGCGTAAAACCGGCGATGACCAGCGCATCGGCCTGCTTGGCCTTCTCGGCCAGCGCGATTCCATCGTCCTGGATCACACAGCGGTTGGTCTTCATACAACCCAGGCATGCCTTACACGGCGCGACGGTATAATCCATGAGCTTGACAAATTCGGTTTCGAGTCCGGTAGCCTCCAATACCGCCTTCAGCGCCCGGTCGGTATTACTATCCTTGATCGGCGATCCAGATACCCCTAATACCTTCATCTAATCCTCCCATTGATTTGACGCTTTGCCTTGTTTAGTCTTTGTCGGAGAGTAGCCATTTTTTGGCTTTTTTTTCGTCTTTGAAGATTTTTCCGGTGATGCCGAATTGTTTTCTCAGCATCGGCTCGATATGCTCGGCGAGTTCGCGTGATTCGGGATTTATCTCGACCCATGCGATCCGATACCGGGCGTTGATCCCGGCGGCCAAAAAGATCAATTGATGATCGTAGGCCTCGCCCACCGTCACCGGATTGGACATATCCGATATCCCGAGGACCTTGTAACAGTCGTGCTCGCGGCAGACCTTGGCGATACGCATCCATATCTCGAGGCTGACCTGGTAGTTATCCTCGCCGCTGGTTTTCGCCAGGATATGATCGCCCTCGAACGTGATATCTATCTGAAAATTCATACGAATAATTCTCAAGCTATCATGAGACATTCTATATTGATATACGTTCTTTCCAATATTCTATTTTTGGGCCTGCTGTTCATGTTTATATGACTCTTTATCTTTATTTTTTGTTATTTCATCCAGGACCATACCAAGGATCTTTTTTTGATTCTTGCTTAACCGTTCTGAATCGTGTAATCCGACACAATACCGGAAGCAAAGCTGTGATTGCTCACAATTACTCCTTATTGACCACAATGCGGATTGGAACGTTGCTTCGAGCATGGCCTTGCGCATTACATTTTTGTCTTCGATGTCTAATTCTTTGGCTTTTACTTTATCCAGTGTGCCGGTATATTTACTCAGATTCAATGCTGTCATAATCTGATGAACAGGTTTGATGCGTGATGTGGCAAAAAATTCAGCCCAAAGCATATCCAGTTGACTGCCGGTGGTTATCTTTGCGTATGGATCAGGGGCTTTTATTGTTTTAATTCGTTTTTTGTATTGTGACGGGATGTTTTTATCTGTTGCTAGTATGTCGGTCTTGTTTAAGAAATGAAAAAGAAGAAAAATATTTTTCTTCTGCAGTGCTGTTGCCTTTTGTTCAAAGAATGTGACAGTATGTGGAATAAGAAAATCATTTTCTTCAAATATTATTTTGTAAAACCACAAGGCGCCCCAGACAGGTTCACCGTTGTCGTTTAGGTAGGGCCGAGGAGGTTGTAAAAATGCCGCTAATGCCTTTGCGGGCTGGGGGCGAAATGAATAGTTTAAATAAAACGCTTCAATCTCTTCTTTTTGAATGTCGGACAACTGGAACGGCTCTAATCTTATATGTTTATATTTTTCGGTGCTTTGATTGTTGATATGATCTGTTGCTTTTATTTTAATCGTATATTCACCATAAGGGTCGTCTTCTTCAAAACAGACATGCACAATGTCGACGGCCGGGAGCAGATGCGAACCGGTTGATTTCCCTTTATAGCCGTTACAGTTTTTCATTTGTTCATAAGGCGTGCCATCAGGTTTTTGAATTTCCATATCAAATGTAATGTTGATATTTCCATTTTTAGTAGTGCCATACCCATTGAAAATGGGAAGGATTTTAAAATATTCCTTCTTTTTTACACTGCTGATCACTGATACTTTGGGGCCAAACTGGTCGGGTACAGCATGCCACCAATCGAGTTCAGTATTTTGTTGGGTAAGCGCTAATAAAAAATCAAAGTGATCGGGATTTTCTTGAGCAAAAATTGAGTTTACAGTACCTAGAAAAAACAATATTGTTATCGTCTTTCGCATATTGTTGTCTCACAAAAATTATTCTATTGGATAAATACTATATGACTGACGGCTAAATAGCAACATAATATTATGTTCGGTATTTTCGCAGCATATCGAGCAATTTCTGCATATCGGCGGGCAGGGGGGCTTCGAACCGGACGATTTTGTCTTTGGTGGGGTGACGCAGTTCGATGCTGAAGGCGTGCAGGGCGCATCGGCTGATGACCGGTTCCTCAACGCGTTGGGGCTGGTCCTGGATCTGCCAGGGATAAACGAGTTTGCCGCCGTACATATCGTCGGCGACGATCGGATGCTTGAGGTGCGACATATGCACGCGAAGCTGATGCGTGCGGCCGGTATGCGGGTGAAGCTGGATCAGCGAAAAGCCCCGGAACGTTTCGATGACCTTGTAGGTGGTTTTGGCCTCTTTGCCGGTCTCGGATCGGACGGTGTATTTTTCGCGAATCTTCGGATGCACGCCCAGCGGGGCTGTGATCCGGTCGGCGTCGAGCTGCGGGGTGCCGTGAACGATCGCCATATAGGTTTTTCGGATCGTCCGCTGCTCGAACTGGCGGGCGATTTTCCACTGGGCGGTATCGTTTTTGGTCGTCACGATCACGCCGGTGGTATTCTTGTCAAGGCGGTGGACAATACCCGGCCGCAGTTCGCCCAGACCCGAAGAAAGATTCCGGCAGTGGTGAGCCAGCGCATTGACCAAGGTGCCGTGGATATTGCCGCGGGCCGGGTGCACCACCATATTCGGCGGTTTGTTGATCACGATCATATCGTCGTCTTCGTAAATGATATCCAGCGGAATATCTTCGGGCTCGATCTCGTAGCTGGGCAGCTCGGGCAGTGTGACTTCGATGCGGTCATCGGGATTGAGCCGGTAGGAGGCTTTGACGGGCCGGCCGTTGACCTTGACCCCGCCTTCTTTGATGATGGTCTGGATCATGACGCGCGAATAGTTGGAGAATCGCCCGTGCAGGTACCGGTCGATCCGGCGATGCTGAAGCGAGCGGCCGACGCGGAGGGTTTGCGGTTCACCATGGGTCAGATCCTCGGGCATCGGTCTGCGGCCATTATTTTAATCCAGAGGCAAGTTTGGAATATCGACCATCGGTTCGACGGTATTGGGTATTTCGATCGTCGGCGCAACGGTTTGCGGCGTCTCGTCCGGGACATTGACCGCTGTGTCGGCCGACTGGATAGTCGGTAATTGGACCTGGGGCATTGGCTGCTGAGGCAGTTCGGTCATCTGGGGTTGGGGCGGTTCGGCAAAGGTGACCGGCGTCCGATAGGAATCCATCGTGGCCAGACGCTGTTGGGCCATCTTAAAGGCGATCGTCGCTTTATATTGCCGGTTTTGCACGATATCCTCGTACCCTTGCCGGGCCAGTTGAAAATCGCCTTTGTCCTCGTTACACAGGGCAACCCCGAATTCGGCCAGTGCCGTCAATGTCAAATGTCCTTCGGCATTTTGAATCGCCTGGTTGTATAGACTAATCGCCTTGTCGAGCTGTTCGGTTTTTTCCTGATCGCTGATCTGGCTTTGGCGATAGAGCATTTCGGCCCGCAGTACATTGGCCGCTTCGATCAGGCCGAACGCGGTTTGGGTCTTTTCGGGTGCGTTTTTGGCCCGTGTCTGGGCGGTCTGGGCAATCGGCAACAGTGTATAGGACGCATCGAAACCGGAGGCCTGATTCTGCAAAACCCGCTGACGCATGTTTTTCAACTGGACCAGCGATTGGGTCAGCGAGACGATTTTGTTTTGGGTGACGACCCGGCTTTGATACAAGTAATACGCTCCGCCCAGGATTATCACTAAAACGGCGATCCCGACGTAGAGGATCGTGCGGAAATGCTGTTCGAATAACTGCGGCAGCGACGCCAGCCACTCGGCCAGTTCGTTGGTCTTCAGTTCATGTCGATGTTGCGCTTTCATGATTTACTCCGAATATTTATTTTCTTGGGTTCTCGTAAAGCACAGGATTTTAGCAGAAAGCGATTTATCTTGCAAGAACAGAGTTTGACGGCTAAAATAATTGGTTTTCAGGGGCTATCGACGTTCGAAAGCCGGTTTATTTTAGAAAAAAGAAGGATTTGCTATGCGCCGACGACTGTGTGTTTTATTTTTGGTGTGTTTCGTTGTTCTGGGCCTTTGCGAGCAGACCTTCGCAGGCGACCCGAACCGCTATATCAGTATCGATGAGGTCAAGCCGGGGATGCAGGCCTACTGCCGGACGGTTTACAAAGGGACCGAGATCGAAAAATTCGATATGGAGGTCGTCAGCGTTGTTTACAACATTCGTCCGAGCCGGATGCCCGGCAGCCGTAATGCGATCCTCGTCAAGGGGACCGATGAACGGTTCATTCATACCGGTCCGGTTCACGGATGCAGCGGTTCGCCGGTCTATATCGACGGTCGGTTGGCCGGGGCGCTGGCGTTCGGATGGGCCTGGAGCAAAGATCCGCTTTACGGCGTTACGCCGATCGAGGATATGCTGACCGTCGGTACCGAAACAAGATTACACCGATCAAAACCATTCAGCCACGGGATCGATTTTTCCAAGCCGCTTGATCTTAACGCTATTTCCAAGCGCGTTCTCAAACCGATTCAACCAGAGGATCATACACGTGGGCAATTCCGTCAGTTACCGATCGTGCTGTCCAGTTCGCTGCCGGTCGAATCGCAGCCGACTTCATTGAAAAACGCACTTTCGTCGGCGGGTTTTTTCAGCGTGTATCAGTCGGCCGGCCTCTCGGGATCCGATCCGGATACGGATGTCGATTTTGAGCCGGGGGCATCGCTTGCGGTTCCGCTGATCAGCGGGGATATCCAGGCGGCTGCGATCGGAACGGTAACCGATGTGGTCGGCGATAAAGTGTATGGCTTTGGACACGGTTTTTTAGGCTATGGACCGGTGGATTTACCGATGGCGACGGCCAAGATCCATACGGTGGTGGCCAGCAATTACGATTCGTTCAAATTCGGCCGCTCCGGGATCATCAAAGGCGCGATTCGATCCGATCAGGGAACCGCGGTGTACGGGCAGATCGGCCGGCAAGCCAAAACTATCCCGCTGCACCTTCACATTGACCGCTATAACGATCCGCAGCCGCGAACCTACGATTGCCGCATTGCCGTCAATCCACAGTTTACGCCCATGATGACCGCCTTTGCGATCAGCGGAGCGGTGGGGATGACCGGATCGCTGCCGCCGGATCATTTGGTGCGCTACCAGGGACGGATCGTAACCGCCGCCGGTGAAGCAATTACATTTAAAAATATTTCGACCCTGACCGGGCTGAACGAACTGATCACCGAAAGTGTCGGAACCGTCGCATTGCTGATCGAAAATCCCTACCAGCGGATGGACATTGCCGAAATGGCGTTCGATATTCAGGTCGAAGAAAAGAATATCCTTTCGGCGTTCTGGTCCGCGTCGGTATCGAATACCGAGGTTAAGCCCGGCGAGACGATCGCGCTTGAGATTATTCTCGAACGGTACCTCAAATCCAAAAAGCAATATACGTTCGATTTTGAGATCCCCGAAACCCTTGAGGACGGCACGTATGCGCTGTCGGTCATGGGGGGGCGCGATTATCTGCAATTTCTGCAGGCCAATGCCCCTTATAAATTTTTAGCGATGAACTATGAGGCGATGGTCAAGGCGATTGAGGATATCCTCGATATTCGCCGTGATCGTTTGTATATCGTGCTGGAACTGCCGCCGGGTGGGATCGCGCTGGAAAATGCCGAACTGCCGGATCTGCCGGATACGGTCACGCAGGTCCTGGTGAATCCCAAACGCAGTCTTAAAACCATGCCGTATAAACAGTGGATCATGCAGCAGACCGAGATCGACAGTATCCCGATTGACAAAATCAGTATCCCGATCACCGTGGAACAATAACAGGAGTCATCATGAAGGAAGGAATTTCAATGTTACGAATACGAATTGCATTTTCAGTTATTGTGATGTTGGCGGCGAATAGCCATGCTGTCACCAGTAAGCTGACGCGTCACAGCAGCGCCGGTGATTTTCAGGACGGTCAAACGAACAATGTGATCATCAGTTCGCGCGGCCGGATCAGTCTCGGGCGACAGGCCGATGTAATTGCAGACGATTTTAACGATGTCTGGAGCATTAACTGCGTGCTGGCGCAGGCCGATGCGGTGTATCTGGGCACCAGCCCCAACGGCGGAATCTACCGGTACCGGATGGGGTCGCTGGAAAAGATCTACCCGCTCGAATCCGAATCCTCGCCCAATCCATCCGCAGCACCGGATCCGAACGCCGATGCGGACGCCAATGCATCCGAACCGGACGATGGCAAGCCGATCGAAAAGGCCGAACCGTTGACCAATGAACATATTTTTGCGATGGCCGGCGATGTATCAGGGCGATTACTGGCGGCGATCAGCGGCAAAGGCTGTCGGCTGATGCGGTTGGAAAAAGGGACATGGCATACGCTGTTCGAACCGGAACCCAACGATATTAAATATATCTTCGAGATTGCCGTTGCACCGGATGGTACTATTTATCTCGGCACCGGCCCGAACGGAAAACTCTTTCAACTGGATTCGATGGGCCGCAATGCTAAAGAGATCTATGACAGTGAGGACAAAAATATTCTCTCGGTTATCTGCGGCGAGGATGGATTTGTTTATGCCGGCAGTGACACGCGCGGGCTGGTGTACAAGATCGACCCCAAAACCCAATCCGTTTCCGTTCTGTATGACAGCGATCAACCGGAGATCACGGCCTTATTGCAGGGGCCGGACGGCAGTATCTATGCGGCTGCAACGGCAGCAAAAGTGGTCCAGGCCCAGCAGACGTTTGCCCGGATGATCCCGCCGCCCGGTCGGCCCGAACCCAAACCGGACGATGCACCCGGCGATGAGGATCAAAACAAAGAGGATGACGAAGACGACCAGGGCGACGAAGACGATGAAGCGGACAGCGGAGATAACGGCGGGGTCAGCATGAAAATCCCCAATACCTCGGATAACGGCAGCAATGATAACGATAAATCAAAAGCCCCGAAACGACGTAAGCTCAAGAAACCCGGCAGCGCTAGTTTTATCTACCGGATCGATCCGCAGGGCTTTGTGACGCAAGTCTTCAGCGAGCAGACCATTCTGTTCGCGCTGACCCGGTATCAAAACGAAATCCTGGTCGGCAGCGGTAACGAGGGCCAGTTCTGGCGGGTGGATGATCAGGCCGAGGAAAACGCCGTTATCTTTCAGGACGACAACGTTTCACAGATCACTGCGATCGCGGCATCAGGTGACACGGTATATGTCGGAACCGCCAATCCGGCCAAGCTCATTGAAATCCAAAAAGCATACGCGGCCCAGGGGGCTTACGAATCGCCGCTGGTCGATGCCGGTCAGCCCGCCCAATGGGGGACGCTGCATCTCGATGCCGATATGCCCAACGGTACCTCGGTCTCAGTCGCCAGTCGAAGCGGCAATGTCGAGGATATGAACGATCCGACGTTCTCCGCATGGACCGAACCGAAAAAGATCGTCAAGCCCATCCAGCTCGAATGTCCGATGGGGCGGTTTTGTCAGTACCAATTGACCCTGCACACCGACGATCAAAATCGAACCCCGGTGATCCGTGAGGTCGCGGTTGCCAGCATGGTGCCGAACCTGGCACCGGACGTTGAATCGGTCAGCATTGAACCGATCTCGGCCCCGGGCAAACAAGGGGTTTTTAAGATTGGCTACAAAGCGATTGATAAAAATGAAGATAAGCTGATCTATACACTGGATTTCCGCAAGGTCGGCTGGACGACATGGATCGAGATCAAAGACGATATCGAAGCGAGCGATTTCGAATGGGACAGCAAAACGGTGGAGGACGGCCGCTATGAAATCCGTGTCACCGCTAATGACAAGCGCAGCAACACGGCCGCCACGGCCATGATCGGCAGCCGTATCAGTGACGTGGTGATCGTCGATAATACGGCTCCGGCCATCGAAAATGCCGCACTTTCAACCGAGGACGGGGTCGTGACGATGACATTCAATGCCGTGGACCACTACAGTGCGATCGGGCAGGTCGAATATACCATTGACAGCAACGACAAATGGATCGGCGTGATCCCGAACGATAAGATTTTCGACACGATGACTGAAAGCTTTACGATCATTACCGAATCGCTGTCGGCGGGTGAACATATTATCGCGATCAAACTGACCGATGCGGTCGGCAATACCGCGTATAAAAGCTTTATCGCCGCGGTCGAGGGGAGCGGCTGATCATGCGGTCGATCGCATACGATGATATTGTCTCGGCGGTCCGGTCGATGTGCATGTCGGCGGGGACAGACCTGCCCAAAGACGTGCGCGATGCGATCCGGAAAGCCGCTGTCAATGAAACGCATCCTCGGGCCAGGCGCATCCTCGAACAATTGATCGAAAATGCAAAAATCGCCTCGGATGAAAAACTGCCGCTTTGCCAGGATACCGGCCTGACGGTCGTCTTCGCCGAGTTGGGGGCCGATATCCAAATCGATTGCCCCGATGGTAAAACCATCACCGATGCGATCAACGAAGGCGTTCAACGCGGTTATGAAGAAGGCCTGCTTCGAAAAAGCGTCGTGGCCGAACCGCTGGGCGAACGCGCCAATACCGGCACGAACTGTCCGGCGATCATTCATACCACCATCATCGCGGGCGATCAATTGAAGATCACCGTGATGGCCAAAGGCGGCGGCTGCGAAAATAAAAGCCAATTCAAGATGTTTAAGCCCACGGCCGATTCCGAGGAGATTGTTGACTGGGTGGTTTCGGTGGTCTGTCAGGCCGGGGCCGATGCATGCCCGCCGTTTGTGGTCGGTGTCGGATTAGGCGGCGATTTCGAATTGTGCTGCTTGCTCAGTAAAAAAGTCCTGCTGCGGCCGCTGGATCAGCCGCACGCGAATCCCTATTATGGGCAATTAGAAAAAACGATCCTCGAAAAGATCAATGCCTCCGGCATCGGCCCGCAGGGACTCGGCGGGGATACCACCGCATTAGCCGTTTTGCTGGAAACCGGCCCGTGTCATATTGCCTCGCTTCCGGTCGCCGTCAATATCGAATGTCACGCCCATCGGCATCAATCCGTGGTGCTCTAATGATCGTTTCGTCCGTTGTTATCGCCGCTGTCGCTCTTGCCATCTCGGCGCTGACGTTTTTCTCCGGATTCGGGCTGGGCACATTGATGATGCCCGTCTTTGCGTGCTTTTTCCCGGTCCAGGTCGCCATCGCCGCCACGGCCGTCGTGCATCTGGCCAATAATATCTTCAAAGTAATCCTGGTCGGCAAAAAGGCAAACTTCGGCATCGTCCTGCGATTTGCGGTGCCGGCCGCCTTGTGTGCGGCTCTTGGCGCATGGCTGCTGTATAAAATGGGCACGGCCGAGCCGCTTGTGCAATACCAGATCGGCCGGCGATCCTTTGAAATAACCGTCGTCAAATTAGTCATCGCGGTCCTGATCGCGGTATTCGGAACACTCGAACTATCAGGAAAATTAAAAGAATTGAAGATCTCCGGTAAATATATTCCCTTGGGCGGGATGCTCTCAGGATTTTTCGGCGGCCTGTCCGGCCACCAGGGAGCCCTTCGCAGCGCGTTTCTTGTTCGTACCGGCCTCGAGAAAGAACCGTTCATCGGAACCGTCGCCGTTTGTGCGGTTGTGGTCGATGTCACCCGATTGGTCATTTACGGGATAACGTTTTTTGCCCGGCATTTTGAAAAACTCGAGAATCGTGACGGCCTGCAACTGCTGATCGTCGGTTCGCTGGCCGCCTTTATCGGTACATTCATTGGCAGCCGTGTCCTGAAATTGAAAAAAGTCAGCATGAAACACATCCGGCGATTCGTCGGCATCATGTTGATCTTATTAGCTATTGCCATCGGCTCCGGTTTAGCGTAAAAATGGAATGGTGAAAGATGATCTATATTGCTCAAACATCCTTTGATGTCGAATCGGTCTTCGCCGAAGACGGGCTGCTGGCCCGATCGTATCCGAGCTATGAACATCGCGCTCAGCAGGTCGAGATGGCTAAGGTGGTGGCCCAAGTTCTGGCCGAGCCCGGTCGGCTGGCCGTCGAGGCCGGGACCGGCGTGGGTAAAAGCTTCGCGTATCTGGTGCCGGCGATCGCGCAGATCGCTTCGCAGAAAAAACGTGTCCTGATCAGCACCTACACCATCACGCTGCAGGAGCAGTTGATCAATAAAGATATTCCGTTTCTGGCCGAAGCCCTGCCGGTCGAATTTAACGCGGTTCTTGCCAAGGGCCGCAGCAATTACCTCTGTTGGCGGCGACTGGATTTCGCAACCACCCGCTCGGCGGGACTCTTTGACGATTTTACATCCGAACTGGCAACGATCCGCGACTGGGCGAGCCGCACGGCCGACGGATCGCTAAGCGACATGCCCTTTACACCCAAATCGCAGACCTGGGACATGGTCAAAAGCGAGCACGGCAACTGCCGCCGGCGAAAGTGTCCGCACTACAACAAGTGCTTCTACTGGCAGGCCCGCCGACAGCTCGATACTGCCGAGATCATTGTCGCTAATCACGCGCTGCTATTCAGCGATCTGGTGCTCAAGGAACAGTGCGCATCGTTGCTGCCGCAGTACGAATATGTGATCATCGACGAGGCCCACAACATTGAACACGTGGCCGAGACGCATTTCGGCATCGACCTGAGCAACTACGGCGTGCAGATGATGCTCAACGGGCTTTACCATTGCCGAACGCATAAGGGATTGCTCAGCTTTCTCAAGACCGAAGGTGCTGACAAGGCGATCGACCTGACGGCCAAGGCCCACACCGCCGCACGAAAATTCTTCAAGGCCGTCGAAAAGTGGTACAAAGATAATCAGCGCGAAACTAACGGCCGCTGCCATCGCCACTTCGTCGAGGATACCCTTAGCGGCCATCTCAAAAAGCTGCGACTGGAATTAGCAAAACTGGCCAAAACGACCAAGGATGACGATGAGAAATTCGAGATCACCCGCAACATCGACCGCTGCACCGCGATCGAGCAGTCGGTGGCCGAAATGATGGCCCAGCCGCGGGACGATTATGTTTATTGGGTCGAATCCGGATCCGGCGGCCGCGTCAACGTGCGGCTCAAAAGTGCGGCCGTCAACGTCGGCGAAGATGTCAAGCGGGGCCTGTTCGAACCATATGATTCGGTGGTTCTGACCTCCGCGACGCTCAGCACCGGCGGCGACAAGAAAGAGGATTTCGAATTTTTCGCGGGCCGGATCGGCCTGGAGGATTTCCACTCGCTCAAGGTCGGCTCGCCTTTTGATTACCAACAACAGGTCACGCTCTATATCGAAAAGGCCCTGCCCGAGCCGAACGATCCGAAGTTTATCGACGCCGCAGCCGAAGCGATCAAAAAATATGTCACCCAAACCGACGGCCGGGCGTTTGTATTGTTTACCAGCTACCGAATGCTCGACGAGATGGCCGAGAAACTCTCGTCCTGGTTCGCTGAGCGACAGATCGAACTATTGTGCCAGGGCGACGGCACCGACCGCAGCAAACTGCTGAGCTATTTCAAGGACGATCACCGCAGCGTGCTCTTCGGCACCGACAGCTTCTGGCAGGGTGTCGATGTGCCCGGCGAGGCGCTCAAAAACGTGATCATCATGCGCCTGCCTTTTGCCGTGCCGGATAAACCGCTGCTGGCCGGGCGGCTCGAACAGATCCGCGCTGCCGGCGGAAATGCGTTTATGGATTACCAACTGCCCTCGGCGATCATCAAGTTTAAACAGGGCTTTGGCCGCCTGATCCGCTCGAAAACCGATACCGGTATCGTCGTCGTCCTCGACAGCCGCATCGTCCGTAAACGCTACGGGGGCCAATTCCTCGCCGCTATCCCGCCATGCAAAAAACAGATCGTTTCATAAATAACACAGCGGTTCGCCTCCCCCATTTTGCGGCGAGGCGAAACAGTTCCCGATTTTTTGATTATTGCGGCCGACGAATTTCGACCAATGCGATCTCACTGACCGAGCCGAGCCGCATGCGCGGGCCCCAGGTGCCCGTGCCGCAGGAGACATAAAGCGTGGTATCGCGATTTTGATGCAGGCCGCGAACATGGCGGAAGAACCGCCCGACGATCAGGTTAAACGGGAAAATTTGGCCGTTATGGGTATGGCCGGAGAGGATCAGATCCACGTTGGGATGCGCAAAGGCCGCCAGATCGACCGGCCGGTGATACATCAATATGCAGAACCGCGATGGCTCAATGCCGACGTGCTGCAGGACCCATTCGATTTTATCTTCGGGTGTGTGGTCGTTGATACCGACGATCTGGATATCGTTAAAGTCCACGCGTTCGTTTCGCAGAACTCTCACATCGGCCTCGGCCAGTTTGCGGGCGACCCGCTCGAAACCGACATAGGTTTCATGGTTACCGCCGACAAAGAAGATCGGGGCGTTAATTTGTTTAAGCTGTGCGATCGCTTTTTGTGTGTTGGCGTTGAGATTGTCCACCAAGTCACCGGTGATCAGAACGGCATCGGGATCGAGCGCCTTGGTTTTATCGATAATACGCTGGAAAAAACAATTGCTGATCGAGCCGAGATGGATATCGGAAAGCTGAACAAGCCGCAGGTCGGCATTGCCGGTGATTTGAATTTTGCGGATGCGCAGCCGCTGGGCATTGATCATGGCGGCGATGCTCAAGAGCAGAACCAAAGATACAATTACGATCCCGGCCGTGAACGGATTAATCTTGATGAAAAGCTGGACGATCTCATAGACCAGCAGCGTAACGAAAAACAGCCACAGGATACCGACCCAGTCAGCCGCGAGGGTATAGACGATGCGGCTGAGAATACCGCCGCTGCGGGACTGTAAAATGCTGGCCAATATGTAGGAAATGCTGCAGAGGATCACGATCGACCAGAAAACGAGGCCTCTTTTGAGATGAAAGAATCCCGCTAACCGCCACAGGACATAGCCGTTCATCCCAAACGCGACGAGTAATACAATGCCAATAAAAATAATCATCCTCATCTTTGATAGGTTTATGAACGCTTATTCACCCTTCCGCCGCTTAACGTTTGTTGGTTATCCCTTTCAATTAAAATGATTGATTGACAGTTTAATCCGTGAAATTTATTTTTCAAGCAAAATGTATATATCATCTAAACATGATTGCTTAAAGATTCAAAAGGACAATTAATGCTAATCGTTTATAAACCCCTGTTTTTTATAGGGGGATCCCTTGTTTGCTATCAGGGTTGTCGAACTACACATAGTTTTTGGCTAATTTTGTGCTTTTTGGCGTTTTCTCGAAGGCAATTTTCTTCTTTACGGCGTAAGAAGCTTAGTTTAATATGGTTTATCGGACTTTGATTCTTTGAAACAGGAATTAGGAAAAGGCGTATGCGGAACTTTATAGCTCACACATTCTGGGCCATCAATATAGAAATCTATTTTCTTTATGAGAGGAATTCACTTAAAAACACAACACTCACCACGTCGCAGAATACGATCTACAGAGGAAATTATATGCATTAAAGATTTGAACCATTAATTACAAAACGTTTATGTGAAAGGAGAACGAAATGAGAAAGAAAACAATGATTAAAATTGGCCTTTTGGCACTGTTTTTAACCGGTGTATCCATCGCGTTATTCGGCTGTGGAAATTCCGGTTGTAAAACAAAATGGTCCTGGGGCAAAAAAGACATTGTCGATACGGCTGTGGCTGCCGATGATTTCAATACATTGGTTGCCGCTGTCCAAGCAGCAGGTCTGGTCGAAACGCTGAAAGGCGAAGGGCCCTTTACGGTCTTTGCACCGACCGATGATGCATTTGCAAAACTGCCTGCAGGAACACTTGATGACCTCTTGAAGCCTGAAAACAAGCAAAAACTGGCTTCGATTCTGACTTATCATGTGGTTGCCGGCAAAGTCATGGCAGCCGATGTGGTGAATCTCAGCAGCGCCAAAACCGTCAATGGTCAATCTTTATCAATTAAAGTCCATGGCGATACGGTGATGGTTGATAACGCCACTGTTATCAAGACGGACATTAAATGCTCAAACGGTGTCATTCACGTGATTGATGCGGTGGTTCTGCCCAAGTAAGAAAAAAATTGGATTGAAAAAGTACGACCTGAAAGACTTGCCTTGCTTCAACAAGGCAAGTCTTGTTTTGATGTTTCAATATTTTAACTTAGGCGAATCAAGCGTTCATCTTAATTCTTTACCGGCCCCATCTTCCTTGAGTCACAAGGATGATTTACAGATTTCTTATGATGATGAATTTTCTTTGGCCATGCATGTTATGCGTTGAAATAGAAATAAGGTTTTGACTTTTTGGGGCTGGCCGTCGATCTCCAGAAGCGGATATGCCAGAAAGTTGATCGGGCCAGATGCCGGGCCGGGCTCGACCACCAGATCGCGCCCGCGGGTGAATTCGAACCGGTTGGCCGGGTGATGACCGAAAAAGTACATACTCAAAGCGGTGAACTTGTCGGCTTCGCTGATATCCACCGGCCACCATTTGCCATCCGCATAGAATTCGGCCCAGCAGTGATAGCCGTCGGTGCCGCCATCGTTGCGTTCGGAGGGGATTGCCGCGCCGATCGCAAACCGTGCGGGAATGCCGACAGATCGTGCCAGCCCGATGAAATATGCGTGGTAATCCGTGCAGTTGCCGTGCTGTGCGTTACAGGCGAAGATCGCATCGCCTTTGCCCCACCCCTCGCCGAATTTCTGGTACCGCATTTGATCGATCACATGATCATATAATGCCCTGGCTTTCATGACATCGTCATGATGCCCTTGGATGACCTTTTCAGCGATGGCCTTGAGGTTGTCATCCGACGGGACCATCTTTTCGGCTTGCAGATACTTCGCCGCCTCACACGGGTCGCCGGCATAGGCACTTTTTTCCAGCCGTTCGACCTCGTACACAATCTCCAGTGTTTTTCCGCTGTCCTGCGGCCCCAGTTCGAGAAACACGATTCGGTTGCCGTGGGCCTTATCCACAAGGGTTTGATGCGTACCGGGCAGATTCATGGATTTGACCACAACGGTTTGGAAATCATCGGAGTCGGCCAGCGGCAGCCAGCATCGCGACGGGCCGGTGATCGGGGGCAGCGTAGCCTGATAGCGAAATTCGAAGGCATCGCGGCCGGTCAGCACCCCCAACAGCTCTTTCGAGGCGTCATCGACCGAGGCCCTGACCCATGTTTTGTCCGCGTTTTGTTTCCATACGTAATAGGGCTTGCCGTTGAGCTTGTGGACGGTCGTCTCGGTTACGGTCATATCGCCCGGATCGCCTTCGAGAAAAAAGTCAATATCGTAAAACTGCCCGTCGTCACTGACCATATCCACACAGGCGAAGTGACGCTGCGGCGCCAGCGATGCCAGATACTCGACATGGACGCGCACCAGCTTCAATTTTAATTCGTTCTCTTCAAAGGGAACGATAAAGTAGCCGCCGCCGCGTTCAACCTGTTCGTCGATATGTTTTTCGATCCCGGCCTGGATTTCACCGGTGACGATCGTCGGGACATACCGCGATTCCGGTTGCGGTTCATCGGATGATTTCTGTCGGTCACAGCCGAATATGACCACCCCGGCCAGAACAGTGATTGCAGCAAGAACATCCAAACGAACGACGATACGTATTCGGTTTCTCTTTGCCATAACCGATACCCCTTTCACAAAAAAATTGAGCTTCCGCCTTAATGTCTCAAACGATACGCGCGTACACCCCTAAAATTACGAGGCAGCATCAAATTCAGTGCGGCAAATTTTTCTGTTTTTAGTGTGCGGGATGATCTTTGGGTATATCCGAAGCCGGGTGTTCATCGTTGACATCATGCATGTGTGTTTCCATCGACTTCATTTCGTCGGCCGTTTCTTCCTTGCACCCGTTGAGACCCCACAGGCACATCATCGCAACCGCCAATGTAATCCATAGCCACTTCTTCATTTCGCTTTCCTTTCAGTTTATGGAATCGACAAAAATTCAATTTCCTCATTTACGATGATTGTACAAAATGCGAAAGGGGCCATTCAAGGAAAAACGCAAAGAAATATATACGAAAATTCTTTATATCTCGATCGCATTTGGCTCTGAATCGTTGTTTTTCACACGTCAACAAAGGTTGGACGCCTTATTGATTCAGTTCTTTAAGGCCGGTGTACTCGTCTAAAATGCGGGTGACGGGCTGATCCAACGCTGTGATCGCCACTTCGGCGGTACTGAAAACCACTGCTTTGGTTAAGTGGCCGCCGACCGCCTGTTTTTCATCCGATACCATGATATGGATATGCAGCGTCAATTCGCCATCGAATGTGGCGACACTGCCTTGCGCACAAACGATCTCCAGCGGGCCTGTCAGTTCTTTGGTGATATATTTGCCCGGCAGCGCTTTAAGGAATCCCAGTGTCGCGGACTGCAGTGCCCCGATCATGCCCGTTACGATCCCCGAGGTGATTTTATTGTTGCGGCAATATTCGGTAATTGCCTCAACCAGTTCGGTATCCGGCTTAACCCGAAAAAGGTGCGTGTTGGTTGATTTCATATCGACTGACTCCTTCCTTTGTTAGCGGGAACATTAAATCGACCGTTTTGTTCGATTTTACGAATATTTTGCAGTGCGATCCATAGGGGAAGTGCGGCCCCCGGCGCAAAGGCCAAATCGACGAAGAACCACCCTAATGGGATCCCGCGAATGGGGATACATACGGCGGCCAATACCGGGACCAGCGCACACATGATCAGGCCGGACTGAACGATCCATTTATTGCGTACGGGATCGCGAATCGCACCGGCAAACAGAATCGCCAAACAGATGTGCGCGAAGGCGAGCCAGTCGTAACCATACAGCAGGAAAGGATACTGGTTTTTGACGGTCTGCAGCGCTTCGATAACATTTGTAAGAAAAAGATGTAATCCGCCGGCCGGTTGACACTCACCCCAGAGAACCGAGACAATGAACTTCAACTCGGCCACCGCGGGCCAGACGGTCACCCCGAAAAACAAAAGACCGAACGCAACAATCGCCAGCATCCATCTTGCCCGGGACAAGTTATTCATTACACCTCAATCGAATACGTAAGATCATCATTCGGATCGCTTATTTTATCATTAGATGCCTATTCCACTATACCAGGTTGCCTTAGCCAGTTCACGATTTTACGCTTACTGACCGGCACTACCCCCAAGGGGAGTCGAACCCCTTGGCGTAACCAATGTAAATAAAGTAACTTGTGAATACGGCTATGTCAAGGGGTGGCCTGAATGTGGGCCTAAAAATGACTTTTCCGCTAATTTGCAACATATCATCAAGGATTGGGCAAAATTACCCGTACATATTAAGGCCGCCATCAAAGCTTTAATAGAATCTCAGAAAGATAATTTTGAAACTATTGGTTTTTGAATAAATCACTTAAATCTCACAAAGACAGTTTTGTATGTTTGAAAA
>CAZFDE010000046.1:0-20855 GCA_964517795.1 uncultured Pirellulales bacterium
CGGTGCGTACCAGGATCAAAAACGTAATGTTCTGACAAGAGTCCAGCAGATCGTGTCTGATAATTGGCTGGATTAATCTGTGTATTGAAACGATAGAATGATGTTGAACTCGCGAAAAAAACTATATGTGGTCCTGACGATGTGTATCGGCTCGGTTGCGGCGGCGACGGTGATGACAATCGCCGCCCTGACCGCCGGTTCGGGCGCGTACCCGATGACCGGACGATACCAGATCATCGTCTCGTGTGTGGTTTCGGTGGCGGCTGTGAGCTGGCTGAGTGGATTGTTGATTCGGTTGGTTCGCCAGGTCACAGCCGTTACCCGCCAACTGAGCCGACCGAACGGCGATGTCGGTCGAATCAGTTCATCGGGGATGTTGGCGGAACTGGGCCGGGCGTTCGGTCAATACCGAGATCGAATCGACCGGGAAAAAAGCCAATTGCAGGAAAATGTCAAGCAAATGCAATTGCAGCTTCAACTCAGTCATGCCCAGCAACTGCATACCGAAGCGATCATCTACAGTATTCGCGATGTGGTGGTGGTGATCGACGAATATGATAAGCTGCAGATGGCGAACGAAGCGGCGGAGGCGTTTTTCGGTTTCAAACTTGCTGATGCACGTCATCAGCCGATCGGCAACATCCTCCGCTCGGACCATCAGGCGTTTATCGATTTTCTGGTTCATTGCCGCAAGAATAAAACACAGGCCAGCCGTAAGGAATTGGAATTTGCAGCCGGTGACGAGATGCAGATCTTCGACTGTATTGTCTCATGTGCGTTGGGCGAGCAGGACCGAAATGTCACCGGTGTGGTTGCAGTGATGCACGATATCACCCGCGAAAAAGAGATTTCGCAAATGAAAAATGATTTTGTCAGCCATGTCTCGCATGAGCTGAAAACACCACTGGCATCGATTACGGCTTATTCGGAAATGCTGGTGGACGGTGAGGCTCAGGACGACCAGACGCGGCAGGAGTTTTACGGGGTAATCCAGAGTCAGGCCCAGCGGCTGAACCGCCTGATCGAGGATATTCTCAATATTTCCCGGATCGAATCGGGATTGATCAAAGTGGACAAACAATCTGCCAGCCTGACGATCCTGGTGGAAGAGCAGCTCAAGATGATCCGCAGTTATGCCCAGGAAAAGAATATCGAGGTGATCAGTCCCAGCCAGATCGTCCAGGAACAGGTTCTGGTCGATGTGGACATGATTTCGCAGGTCATTGTCAATCTCCTGAGTAATGCGGTGAAATATACGCCGGCCGGCGGCACGGTTACCATCGGCACCCAGGTCGATGATTATGCAGGGATTGTTCGCGTGACCGTCACCGATACCGGGGTTGGTATCCCCGAAGGTGATGTCGATCATGTTTTCGATAAATTCTTCCGGGTCAAAGCCAACAACAAACAGGCGAAAGGGACCGGTTTGGGATTGAATCTGGTGAAACAGATTGTTGAGAAAGTGCACGGCGGACGGGTGTTTGTCCAGAGCCGCGTGGGACAGGGAAGTACATTTGGATTTGAATTGCCTCTGGCTACAGCGGATGTTGCAGGTGGGGCGAAAAGCTAAAATGAATCAAAGGGACGAGGAGGCAGATTATGCCAGAGAAAAAAGTACTTGTAGTCGATGATGAGATCCACATTGTGCATGTGGTCGGTATCAAACTTCGCAATAACGGATACGAGGTGCTCTCGGCGTCGAATGGATCGGAGGCTTATGATATCGCCAGTGAGGAAAAGCCGGATATTATTGTAACCGATTACCAAATGCCGGTGATGAGCGGCCTGGAACTGATCGAAAAACTGTGGGAAAATCCTGAAACAAAGGATATCCCGGTGATTATGCTCACCGCCCGCGGTTTTGCAATCGATCAACAGCAGCGCGAGCAATTGAATATCGCCGATTGTCTGAGTAAGCCGTTTAGCCCAAAAGAGCTGCTTCGGTATATCGAAGATGTGTTGTATGCGCATTCAGTTGCCCATCAAAACGGATAATGAATCAAGAGGGATCGATCGATGTTGGAAACAGTTGTCAAAGATTTGAGTTTAATGGAGTTGCGCGGGCTTCGCAAAGCCGGCGAACGGATCAGCCGCACTGGTATTGCCTTTGCTGTCTGCAGCAAGAGCGGCGAGGTACTGGTGTTGAGTTCACCGGATACCTATCAGCCGGATCCACTGGGAATTTCTCAGGCGGCGATCGAAACGATTCATCAGTGGGATCTGCAAAAAGACCCGGTTAAAACCGATTCGGTCTGGTCGGCGGATGTGGGCGATCATTATCACGCCGTTGTGTTGACCCATGGTTGTGAAGCGATCGCCGTGATGATAATTGACAGCGGTTCGGACCACGCACCGCAGGCCGCAGCTTATCTGGACGAGATCCTGCGACTGATGGCGCTGAATTTTCAGGCCGAAAGCCAGGCTGAAATGCATATCGATAAGGTCAGTAACGAATTATCGCTGGTCTATGAGGAATTGGTGCTGCTGCATAAACTCAGCACCAATATGAAAGTCACCGAGACGGACGCAAACTTCCTGCAGATGGCGTGCGATAACCTGACCGATATCATCAATGTCGAAGGGATCGCCATCCTGCTGGAAAAGACGATTGACGAGGACAAGCGATTGGTGCTGGCGGCCGGTTCGGGATTAATCGATGTGGACGAGCGAATGATTGCCATGCTGCACAATCGTTTAACCGATGCCCTGAATGGCGGCAACGAAGCACTGCTGGACAGCGATGTGGACGGCGATTTTAAATACGAATGGCCTGCTAATATTCACAGTATTATTGCTGTTCCGCTGACGGCCAAAGAAAATGATTTGCAGGACGGGCTGACTCACAGCCATGAGCATACCATGGGGTTAATGGTGGCGATCAATCGACTCGACAAACCGGATTTCGACAGTATTGACGTGAAATTATTCAATTCCGTGGCGAACGGCTGTGCGGTCTTTATCGAAAACGGCCGGTTGTTTACCGATTTGAAGGAATTATTCATCGGTGCATTAAAAGCGCTGGCCAACAGTATTGACGCCAAAGACAAATATACCCGCGGTCATTCCGAGCGCGTGGCGTTTATTTCACGCTGGATTGCCGAACGACTGGCCGAAAAAGGGAAAATGGATTACGAGCTGGTTCATCGGGTCTATCTGGCCGGATTGCTGCACGATATCGGCAAGATGGGTATCGATGAATCCGTCCTTCGAAAAGACGGCAAACTCTCCGATGACGAATACGGCCAGATCCGAAAGCATCCATCGATCGGGGCCAGTATTCTCAGTGCGATCAAACAAATGAAAGATATCGTCCCGGGTGTGCTGTATCACCATGAACGGGTGGACGGCCGGGGGTATCCCGACGGGCTCAACCAGGATCAACTGCCGCTGATGAGTAAAATTATCGGCTTGGCCGACAGCTTCGACGCCATGACGTCGCGGCGGACCTATCGCGATGCGATGTCGCTGGAAAAAGCGATCGCCGAGATCAAAGAGGGGATGGGCACCCAGTTTGACGAAGAAGTGGCACGCATTTTCCTCGAAAGCGATATTTACCGATTGTGGAATGTGTTGCAGGATGGTTTTTACAGCAGTGACGGATCCGATAGTTTTATGAAATACGGAACCGTTGCAGTAGGAGCGCTGATACGATGAAGATCAAAACACAGGACTATAACGATGTAACGGTCGTGGAAATGCAGGGCGAACTGGACAGCGAAACAGTCGATCAGTTCGAAAAAACGATTACTGAGGTAATCACCCACCAGACCAAAGGTGCGGTACTGGATCTGCGAACGACCGGTTATATCGACAGTGAAGGGCTGGAGAAGCTGCTCTGGGCGCGGGATTACTGTTTTGAGAATAACTGTCAGCTTCGCCTGGCCGGGCTGGATGAGAATTGCCGCAAAGTGCTGGAACTGACTCGGTTGGAAAACGAATTCGATCAGTATGCCGAGCTGGCCGAAGCGGTCAAAAGTTTCGCCTGATAAACATTAGAGCAGAAGGTGTTATGATATGACTCAGTTAACACTTGAAAATAAAACACAATTAGGCCAGTTGCTGGTCTCTCGCGGGATCGTGACCGAAGAGCAGATCCAAACGGCGCTGTCCGAGCAGAAGGACAAAGGTCATCGCAAGCTGCTCGGCGAGCTGCTGGTCGAGATGAACTATTGCACGGAAAACCAGATCGCTTCGGCGCTGGCCGAAAGCTACGGCGTTCCCTATGCACAGGTTAATCCCAAGTTATGCGACCCCAAAGTGCTGGAGATCCTGCCGCGCGACTTTATCGAAGAGCATGTCGTTCTGCCGCTGTTCAAAGTGTATAACGTTCTGACGGTAGCGGTCAATGAGCCGACGAATGTCTTTTTGATCGACGAGATCGAGCGGATGACCGGCTGTCGGGTCCAGATTGTCTGTGCGACCGCCAAGGATATCAAGGCGACCCAGCAATCCTATCTGCCGGCCGCGAATGTCTTTGTGATCGATGATATCATCGATGACGAGGGTCTGGAAGATTTTACCCTTATCGAGAATATCACCGAAGACATTGGCAACCTTGAAGAGATCGCCGGTCAGTCGCCGGTCGTCAAACTGGTCAATTACCTGGTCTTTAACGCGGTTCGTGAAAATGCCAGTGATATTCATATCGAACCCGATGACAAGAACCTGCGGGTCCGCTACCGCGTTGACGGCAAACTCTTCGAGCGGCTGCGTCCGCCGTACCAGATGCATTCGGCGATCGTTTCGCGCATCAAGATCATGGCCGAACTGGATATCGCCCAGCGGCGACTGCCACAGGACGGCGGTATCCACGTCTTGGTCGAAGGCAAACCCATCGACCTGCGCGTATCGGTCATGCCCGGCAGTTTCGGTGAAAAAGTCGTAATTCGAATCATCAACCCCCAGAAGATGTTATTTAATCTCGAATCGCTGGGTTTCTCCTATGAGAATCTCAAACTCTACCGTTCGATCATGCAGGTTCCCAATGGGGTGATCCTGGTGACCGGGCCGACCGGTTCGGGTAAGAATACCACGCTTTACGCCACGTTGGCGGAACTCAACAGCGAAGACGTGAATATCTGTACCGTGGAAGATCCGGTCGAATGCAATATTTCGGGGATCAATCAGTTCCAGGTTCATCACGGCGCCGGTTTTACCTTCTCCAGCGCATTGCGGTCGCTGCTGCGTCAGGACCCCGATATCATCATGGTCGGTGAAATTCGCGACAGCGACACGGCCAATATCGCGGTGCAGGCGGCATTGACCGGCCACCTGGTCTTTTCAACGCTGCATACCAACGATGCCCCCGGTTCGGTGACCCGACTGCTGGACCTGGATGTGCCGCCGTACCTGGTCAGCGCATCTTTGGTCGGTTCGCTAGCCCAGCGACTGGTGCGAAAAATTTGCCCGAATTGTAAAAGCGAATACGAACCGCCGGCCGCGATCCGAAAAACGATCGAAAAAACCGGTAATCAGATTGAGACGTTCTATTGCGGCGTCGGCTGTAAAAAATGTCGAAATACCGGCTATGCAGGCCGGATCGCGATCCATGAGTTGTTTGTTCCCAACGATGAGATCGCCGAAATGATCAATGACCATACGTCCCTGGTGCGACTGCGGGAAAAGGCCCTGAAAAACGGGATGATCCCGCTGATGCTCGACGGCGTCGAAAAGGTCAAGGCGGGGATCGTCTCGGTCGAAGAGGTCCTTCGCGCGACCAGTGTTGATGCGTAAACAAAGGCATAAATGATGGCAACCGGACTCAAAGAACGACAAAAGGCGAATAAAGGCATCGATGCCGAATTTTCGCAGGAGCAGTTTGCCAGCTATCTCAAAGGCAACGGCGACCGTCGTGTCAGCGGCGATGCGAATACGCCCGCGGTGATTCCGGCCGCAGTGAAACGGCATCGGCCCGAAGTCCTCAAGCGTGCCAAGGTCAAGCAAGCCCAGTTAATCATGTTCACCACCCAGCTTTCGGTGATGATTGACAGCGGTGTGGTGCTCAGCGATGCGCTCGATGCGATCGCCAAGCAGACCGAGCACGGGGTGTTCAAGGAAATCCTGGACAACATTACCGAACAGGTCAAAAGCGGCGAGATGTTCTCCAAGGCGCTCTCGGACTATCCCCGGGCATTCAATAAAATGTTTGTCAGCATGGTGCGGGCCTCAGAGGCATCCGGCAAAATGGTCGAGATGCTGCAGATCCTGACCGGGTATCAGAATTTCGAATCGGATACCCGCAAAAAGATCAAGGGCGCACTGACCTACCCGATCATCATGGCGCTGATGGCGGTGGCGGCTACGGGTACGCTGATGTTTTTCGTGCTGCCGCGGTTCATGCGGATTTACGAATCCCGCGGCGCCGCGCTGCCCAAGATCACCCATGTGCTGGTCGGCTTCAGTAATTTTATCGGCAATCCGCAGAATCTGATGACCGTTGCGACTGTGCTGGTCGTTTCGGTCATGGGCTTTATCTATTTTGCGGGTACCGCGACCGGCCGCAAGGTGCTGGACCTGATCAAGATCCGGATGCCGATAATCGGCACGATGTTTGTGGATATGGTCGTTACCCGCAGTATGCGGATCCTTGCCACCATGGTCAATACCGGCGTGAGCCTCTTGGATGCGATCGAGGTCATGCAGGGTGCGTGCGACAATTATTATTTCAGCCAGCTCTGGAAGCAGGTGGACCGAAAGATCCGCGACGGCTACCAGCTCTCCGAATCGATCATGGTCTCATCGAAAGAGGGCCTAATCGCGCCCGGGATTCTGCAGATGCTTCGCGCCGGCGAAAAAAGCGGCAAGCTCGGCGATGTCTGCGATAAGGTCTCGATTTTTTACGAAAAGAAGCTTGAAAACTCCATCCGCAGCGTCATGGCGATGATCGAGCCGCTGATGATCACAGTCCTCGGGGCAGTGATCGGCACGATTGCCATCGCATTGCTGCTGCCGGTCTTCCGCATCTCCAGCGTCATCTCGCATTAGTTCGTGACTCGTGGCTCGGTGCTCGTGGTTTGATTCGCGTGGAGCTGAAGGTCCACCCAACGAAGCTGAAAATTCAAAGGTTAAAAGTCAAAACTGCGGCCCGCCTTCGCCAAGGCGACGGCGAGGCAGGCCTTTCGAGTTCGCGCAGGCCCGGTTGTGGGGCGGGGGGATTGTAACTGCTTTTTTTGCATAGGTTTATAAACATATCTTTTCGGATTATATTTCGTTTGGAATGTGCTTGCATCGGTCGGGGATTTTTGTTATAGTACGAAATTCGCTTTTTTGTAAGCGGTTATACTGACTGTGTTTGTTTGAGATGAAATTGAGGAAAGGAACGCATTGTAGATGTTGACAAAACAGGAAAAACAGAAAGTGATCGAGGATTTCAAGACGCACGAGGGCGATGACGGCTCGCCGGAAGTTCAGATCGCTTTATTGACTAAGCGGATTAACAGCTTAGCCGAACATTTTAAGACCCATAAAAAAGATCACTCGTCCCGGCGGGGACTGCTGAAGATGGTCGGCGCACGGTCGGCCCTGTTGAAATACGTCCGCAATAAAGATATCCGACGCTATCGAGAGATCATTTCCCGCCTCGGACTGCGTAAATAGCGGATGGGCCGGATGGTGTGTGTGGACACTGCGCACCGGTTTTGCATGCACGAAGACGAAATGGAACGATAAAGAGAATAATGAGGCTATGTTATGTTTGATGTATTGAAAGTAGAACGGCAAATCGGCGAACACACCCTGACGATCGAGACGGGCAAGATCGCCCGGCAGGCGCACGGGGCCGTAACGGTCCAGTACGGCGATACGGTTGTGCTGGTGGCGGCGACGACGGCCGCGCCGCGAAACGAGGAGATCGATTTTTTCCCGCTGAGTGTGGATTATCGCGAAAAGCAAAGCGCGGCCGGCAAGTTTCCCGGCGGTTTTATTAAGCGCGAAGGGCGTCCCAGCACCAAGGAGATTCTGACTGCGCGGATGATCGACCGGCCGATTCGGCCGCTGTTCCCGGACGGCTATTTCCAGGAGGTCCAGATCATGGCGACCGTGCTGAGTTTCGACGGCGAGAACGATCCGGATATTCTGTGTATGATCGGCGCCAGCGCGGCGCTGAGTATCAGCAAGATTCCGTTTATGGGGCCTTTAGGGGCATGCCGCGTGGGGCGGGTCAATGGCGAAATGGTGGTCAACCCGACGCACAGCCAATTGGCCGAAAGCGATATGAATGTGCTGGTCGCGGGCAAGCAGGAAGAGCTGAATATGATCGAAGTGGCCGCCAAGCAGCTTCCCGAATCGGTGATCGCCGAGGGATGTCAAACGGCGCATGACGGTGTTAAGCAGATTTGCGAGATGATCGACGAACTAGCGGGTAAAAAGCCGGTCGAAAAAGAGGCACCGGTTGAAGCGATCGATTCGCAGATCATGGACGAATTGACCGGTCAGTTGACCGATAAACTTTATGACATGAAACAAATCGCCGACAAACAGCAGCGCGACGAGGCGGTCAGTGGGTTGTTCGAGCAGTGTCGCGAGCAGTATTGCCAGAGCGACGATCCGGCGGTCGAGCCGCGATGCACCAAGCGCGTGATGAACCGGATGCTGGACGCGATCGAAGAAAATGTGGTTCGCAAACTGCTGCTGGAGGGCAAGCGTATCGACGGCCGCGGTTTTGACGATGTTCGCCCGATCGATTGTCAGGTTGGTATCCTGCCGCGGACGCACGGCTCGGCGATCTTTACCCGCGGTCAGACCCAGGCGCTGGTCAGCGTGACCTTGGGGACGATTCGCGACGCCCAGATCATTGACGGGCTGCTGGAAGAATATTCTCAGCGGTTTACGCTGCATTATAATTTCCCGCCGTATTCGGTCGGCGAAGTTCGTCCGATCCGGGGCCCGGGAAGACGTGAGATCGGTCACGGCGCGCTGGCGGAAAAGGCGCTGGATCAGGTCAAGCCCAGTGACGAAGAATTCGCTTATACGATCCGGATCGTTTCGGATATCACCGAATCGAACGGGTCCAGTTCGATGGCGACTGTTTGCGGCGGCACGCTGGCGTTGATGGACGCGGGCGTTCCGATCGACAAGCCGGTGGCGGGGATATCGATCGGCCTGATCACCGACAAGCAAAACGGCGATTACAAACTGTTGACCGATATCATCGGCGAAGAGGACCATTTCGGGGAGATGGATTTCAAGGTTGCCGGGACCACCGAAGGGATCACTGCGATCCAGTTGGATATCAAACGCGAAGGACTGGCGATGGATGTGATGGCCGCGGCGATGGAAAAAGCCAAGCAGGCCCGACTCAAGATTCTCGAGACGATGACTCAGACGATCAGCGCGCCGCGCGAACAGCTCAGTACGTATGCACCGAAATTGATTGCGGTTGAGATCGATCCGGAATTCATCGGCCGGGTGATCGGGCCGGGCGGCAAGATGATCAAGAGCATTCAGGAGCAGACCAATACCACCATCGAGATCGAAGAGGACGGGACGGTCTTTATCAGTTGCGTCGGCGGTGACGGGCATTTCGAGGCCAAGGAGATCATCGAATCGATGACTCAGCCGCCGGAAGTCGGCAAGCTGTATCCGAAATCGAAAGTCGTTTCGGTCAAGGATTTCGGTGTCTTTGTCGAATTCGCCCCCGGGGTCGAAGGGCTTTGTCATATCAGCGAACTGAGCGGCGGCTACGTCAAGAGCGTCGATGAGGTCTGCAAGATGGGCGATATTATTCCGGTTAAGCTGATCAATATCGACGAGCAGGGCCGGTTCAAGCTTTCGCGGAAGGCCGCGATGAAAGAACTGGGGCTTAAGGACGAGACCGAGGACAAGCCGAAAAAGGACAAAGGCAAGCGATAACCCGAGTGTTGTTTGAAGCGTATGAATCTGCTGTTGATCTGGAAGGGATACGATAGCGGTGTTTGAGTGGATCGCAGGTTTAGTGATTGGTGCAATCGCAGGTGTGTTCGGGTTGGCGGTGTTTCGATCTCGCAGCAAAGCGCCGCCGGAATCCTCGGTGTGTTCACAGCAGCTCGAATCGCTCAGCCGCTTGACGGGGGAACTGGCTCACGAGATCAAGAATCCGCTCTCGACGATCAAGATCAATCTGCGACTGGCGTCCGAGCAGCTTCAGCGGGCGTTCGATCGTGATAAGGATAACGATCAAGTTGGGCAGGCCCTTCGCAAGGTCGGGGTTGTCCGCAAAGAAACCGATCGCGTCGAACAGATCCTCGAGGATTTTCTGCAATATATCAAGAATCCCGAACTGCAGCTCGAATCGACCGATCTGAACGAACACGTCGGCGAGGTGATCGATTTTTTTATGCCGCACGCCCATACCCACCGGATCACGCTGCGAAGCCGTTTGCATTCGGAGCCGTTGATTTGCAGGATTGACAGCGATATGATAAAACAAGTGCTGCTGAATTTGTTTTTGAACGCCCAGGAGGTGATGGCCGAGGGTGGGGAGCTGATCGTGGAAACCGGCAAGCAGGGTGACGGGGTATTTATCCGGGTCAGCGATACCGGCTGCGGGATTGCGCCGGCGGACCTTGAGCGGATTTTCGAGCCGTATTACAGCTCCAAGCAGGGCGGCAGCGGTCTGGGACTGGCGACGGCCGAGCGGATCGTCGAGGCCCATCACGGCCGCATTCGTGTGGACAGCGCGCCGGGCAAGGGTTCAGCGTTTACCATCGAATTGCCGCCGGAGCCGTCGAAGTGAGATGAATATGAAACAGAATATGGCCATTTTGGTTGTGGATGACGAACGCGATCATGCCGACGGGATCGTCGAATCGCTCAAGGACACCTGTCCGGATACGATGGCTGTTTATAACGGCAAAGATGCGCTCGAGGTGCTTGATAATCGCAGCATCGATATTGTCGTGACCGATCTGAAACTGGGCGGTGACATCAGCGGCCTGGATGTGCTGCGTCGGGCACTCGAATTGAACCCGCATATTCATGTTATTCTGATCACGGCATACGGGACGATCGATACCTGCAAGGAAGCGATCAAACAGGGGGCTTACGATTATCTGATCAAGCCGATCGACATCGATCAACTTCGTGCATTAGTGACTCAGGCGGGTAAGGAAGTCGCGCGGTATCGCAGTGACCGACAAACCGCACACGATGACAAGATCGTGGACGGTTTCTGGTTCGAGGGCGTGCGTGGTGAGAACCCGCAGATCCGCCATGTCTTCGATGTGGTCCGTCGCGTGGCCGCGACCGATATTTCAGTTTTGATCCAAGGCCCTTCGGGGACCGGCAAGGAGTTGCTGGCCAATGCGATCCATCAAAATTCGCGTCGCCGCAGCGGGCCTTTTGTGCCAGTCAATTGTGCCGGCCTGACCGAAACGCTGCTGGAAAGTGAATTGTTCGGCCACGCCAAAGGCGCATTTACCGGGGCGACCGCCGACCGAAAGGGACTGTTCGAAAATGCTCACGGCGGTACGCTTTTTCTCGACGAGATTGGTGACATGCCGCTGAACATGCAGGCCAAACTGCTGCGGGTTCTGGAAGACGGGATTGTTACACCGGTCGGCTCGAATAAACGCATCACGGTTGATATTCGTTTGATCAGTGCGACCAACCACGATCTGGGTCAATTGGTGGACGAGAAGAAATTCCGTCAGGATTTGTTTTTCCGCATCAAGGGGGTCAATATCACGCTGCCGGGTTTGCATGAGCGGCCCGAGGATATTCCGCTGCTGGTCGATTACTTTATTGATGAGGCCGCCGCGCAGATCGGCTCATCGGTTAGCGGCATCAGCGAGCCGGCCATGAACATCCTGGTCAATTACCAATGGCCCGGCAATATTCGCCAGCTTCGTACCTGTATTCGCACGATGATCGTTATGGCGGACGGTGACCAACTGGATGTTCAGGATATTCCGCCAGAGGTCCGCAATATCCGACAGCTTTCCGGCAGCGTCTCATCGACGAAAACACCGCTGGGCCAAATGCCGCTGGATGAGATCGAAAAGCAGGCGATTATCGAAACCCTTGCCCGGACTAACAATAACCGGGAACAGGCGGCCAAAATTCTGGGTATTGGCGAACGCACTCTCTACCGCAAGATCAAGGAATATGGATTGTCATGAGTGTCAAATACTCATGATTCAAATTCGGGTTTCAGATTTCTGCCAATATGCAGTACTTAGAGCACTTTAATTTTTCGTGCTCCGTTTATCCCTGTTGCGGCTTCGGCCGACTGCGTCAGATATGCTCGCAATATTTTAATATTGCTGTGCTGTCTTCCTTGTCGGCCTTGTCCTAACGACGGCCTAAATCGGAGCAGAAAATATTAAAGTGCTCTATTGTGCCACATCAACGAAGAGGGATTTTTTGAACCAGAAGCGGCCGGGGTTGCGGCCAAAGTAAACCACCTGCTCGTATAGATCGTTGGCGTAGCTTCGGTCGGGTTGGCCCAGTGCTGCGATCAGTTCCGATTTTCGCATATCCGATGGGTAACGGCCGCTGCGGATTGCTTCGATCCGTGCCATGCGGAAGCCCGTCCGGGGGGCGCCTGCAGATTGTTCGGCAGTCCGGGTGAATCGCGGTTCGTCGCCTGTTTGTCGGTCCGTTGCGGATGCGGGTGTTTGTTGACTTGTCTGTAATTTGGCCAGCAGCTTTTTCTGGTCGGCTTTGTAAACCGCGTTTTCTTTGGCAAGCTGAGTGTTCATGGTGCGGAGAATATCGGTGCGCGCATTCAATTGGCCAATATCGGCTTTCACTGTTTCCAGTTGCTCGGTGAGTTGGTAATTGTCCATAAATAACTGCTCGTTTTTAAATCCCAGGCCGGTCGTGCGAAATCCCATCACGATATTGGCGATCAGTGAAATCGCCAGTGCGGCCATCAGGGTGAACGCGGCCAGTTGCCAGCGGCTGCGCGATCGAATAATGAAATTGGCCGAGGCTTGCGCCTGGGCCAGGGCATGCTGCATCAATGTTTCGATGGTGGGGGTATCCTCTTCGGCCTGCTGCTGTTGATTCTCCGAGGCATCGACATCGATCAGGACCCGATCGTCCTGGTGCAGGGTGGTCACCTGCTGATGCTGCGCCCAAGTCTTGACCTGATCGGGATCGACCCCTTTCATCGCGGCGTATTCTTCGATTGTGGCCGTCTTCGGTTTTTCGTATGTTGCTGTTTCCATGCTATTATCCTTACACTTAGGTCTCTATTGAATTTCGGCGTCCCCAATCGGTTTTCTTTAGCATTCCCGTTCCGTTTAAGCTGCCGTCCGATAAACCGACGGATTCAATTGCTATAGATGGTCTTTTGTTGTCAGCTATTTCAAGTTTTCTTCGGGTAGATATTGATCCACATTATAGTGAGTGAAATCAAAAGTTTTTGGATTTATGGTAATGTGCTGCAGATACGATCGAAGGTAGCGTGCTACGCCAATTAATATTCGTAACGGGCATTATGAATCACAGACCATGTGGTCGGTTGGCGATCGAGTTCCACCAACTCGCAGCGTTCGATGAGCCAGTTATTATCGGGTTGTTTGGCCAGATCGATCTTGAATTTGGTGAGCATCAGGGGTTTATACTCGTAGATCTCGCCTTTTTCATCGAAGAGCGTTCTCACCACCAGGACGATCGAGGCGTTTTGGCCGGTGATGTCCATTTCGAGAATACGGTGCACATTCTTGGCGATCAACGATTCGGTAATCCGAGACCGAAACAAAGCCTCAAGGGACCGTTTGGTGCGATGCGTTGAATCGGTATAGTCCTCTGAAATATAACGCAGCATTTCTTTGGGATTTTCTTTTTCGGCCGCATCGACTAAATTTCGGATGACATACCTGATTTTTTCGCGGTCGGTTTTGAAGGCATAATCAATCATAAATGCGGCCAGCAGGATTGCCACGCTGATCAGCCAGACGCTTTTTCGAAAACCATCGGGCTTGAACATTTGGTAAAAATACAGAATCACAAGACTCGCCGCTGCGGCGGCGATCAGCAACCAGGGATATTCTAATGGATTCCACATTTTATAGAGCTCCGCTTAGTTTCTTAGCGATTGGATCGGTGCCGGGATGCGGCCTTTTCGGGTAATGAACTTCGCGGCCGCGGTACGGCTGACCTTCATCACGGGGGCCGAGCCCAGCAGCCCGCCGAAATGGATGATGTCGCCTTGCTTTTTTCCGGGGATCGGGATCACTCGCACACCTGTTGTCTTGTGATTGATTACACCAATTGCCAGTTCGTCGGCAATGATCGCCGAGAGGACATCCGCGGGCGTATTGCCCGGCACGGCGAACATGTCCATACCGACCGAACAGACGGCCGTGAGGGCTTCGAGTTTTTCCAGCGACAGTGCACCGCTCTGGACGGCCCGGACCATGCCGGAATCCTCGCTGACGGGAATGAAGGTGCCCGAGAGGCCGCCGACGTTGCCGGATGCCATCGCGCCTCCTTTTTTGACGGCGTCCATCAGCAGGGCGACTGCGGCCGTTGAGCCGGGAAGGCCGATCTGCTTGACGCCCATGGCTTCGATGATCTCGGCCACCGAATCACCGGTTACCGTGGTCGAAGCCAGCGAGATATCGACAATGCCGAATTCGACATCCATCAGGGACGCCAGTTCGCGGCCGATCAGCTCGCCGGCACGGGTAATCTTGAAGACGGTCCGCTTGATGACCTCGGAAAGCTGCGTCAGGTCGCAGTCGGGATTCTGTTTGACCACGTCATGGACGACGCCGGGCCCGGAGATGCCGATATTCAGTGAGTAATCCGGCTCGCCGATACCATGATGGGCGCCGGCCATAAAGGGATTGTCCTCGGGGACATTGGCAAAGACAGCGATCTTGGCACAACCGATACCATGTTTCGTACGGCGGGACAGGGCTTTGAGAACATGGCCGAACCGTTCGATGGCGGTCATATTCATTCCGGCGGCCGTCGAAGCCAGATTCAAGAAGCTGCATACCCGCTGGGTGCTCGAAAGCGCCTCGGGGATCGATTCGATCAGGTTCCGATCGGCTTTGGTTTGGCCTTTCTGGACCATCGCACCGAATCCGCCGATGAAATCGATGCCGGCTTTCTCGGCGGCCCGATCCAGTGTTTTGCAAATTGTCACGGCCGCTTTTTGCTGGTTTGCCAGCGGCTCCAGCAGCAGCGAAACCGGGGTGACCGCAATGCGGCGGTTGGTGATCGGGATGCCGTATTTTTGTTCGAGGGCGTCGGCGTGTCGGTTGAGCAATTTGCCTTTTTCGACGATCCGTTTTTCAATCCGCTTGCACAGGTTCGGGAGATTCTTATCCATGCAGTCCTTGAGGTTGATACCCAGGGTCGTCGTACGGATATCGAAGTGATGAGCGAGGGTCATCTTGACGGTTTCGAATACTTCTTCGACGGAGATTCGCATGATTATACCCTATGCATGGCTTTGAAAATGTTTTCGTCCTGAAGGGTGATCGCCAGATCCATTTCTCTGGCCAGCTTATCTGCGGTTTTTTTGATTTTGTCCATACCGATCGCGGCGTTGGCGATATCCATGGCCATGGTCATGACGAAATAGTCTTCCATGATTTTCTGGTTGACATCGACGATGTTGATATTGGCTTTGGCCATGGCGTTGGCGAGTTTGGCGATGATACCGACCTTATCGACGCCGGTAACCGTCATGATGCAGATCTGCTGTTTTTGCGGTTTTTTCGTTTTCTTTTTTGCCATGGGATTCTCCCGTTATGATTGTTCGAGCGTTTCGAGATGCTTTTTTAATGCTTCGGTATTTTTATGATCGGTCATATCGGCAGTCAGCGCGCTCACCGTGATATACCCTTCGGCCAGGGCGGTCGTGTCCTTGGCGATCGGTTCGTGCCGGTGCGGACCGCCTTCAAGGTGGAATTCGAGATGGCCGTCATCGTTTTCTTTGCGGATATACTGTTCGTGAAAGCCTTCGGTCGATTGTGGGACAACACGGACGCCTTTGGGTTTGCCCCGCGACAGCGGCGGGACGTTAATATTGACCACGTAACCGGGCTGAATCGGCAGAAATTTCTTCAGGGTGTCGAAGCAATACCGGGCGGCGAGGTCAAAGTCGATCTGTTCTTCCCATGCGACGCTGACGGCGACCGCCGGGATTCGTAAAAACGCGGCTTCCATGGCGGCCGCGACTGTACCGGAATAATAGACATTAATGCCGGCATTGGCGCCGTTGTTGACGCCGGAGACGACCAGGTCCACCGGTTCTTCAATCAGATTCATACAAGCCAGTTTCACGCAGTCGGCGGGGGAGCCCTGGACACTGTAACCGGAAAATGTGCCCTTGATATCGACCTTGTTGCAGATCAGCGGGCCGTGGAAAGTGATCGAGTGGCTCGCGCCCGAGCGGCTTTTGTCGGGGGCGACGACCTCAACATCCGCCATTTCGCTCAGCAACGGATATATTGCAGCGATGCCTGGGGCAAAGATGCCGTCGTCATTGGTTAGTAAGATACGCATTTTCTTTTCCATGCGGACGATTTTAATCCGAACGGGCTCGATTGTCAATTGACAGGGGAGGATTGCCGTCTATAATCACAGCTATGCTGAAACGATACGACTTGCAATCCGGCCTGGCGGTGATGACACGCGACGAGGTTCGCGGCGTCGATAGCTGGGCGATCAACGAATTAGGGATCCCCGGTGTGGTGCTGATGGAAAATGCCGGCCGGACGTGTGCGGAATTTCTGATCGATAAGCTCAAAGGCAAACCGAATGCAAACGTCGCGGTCTTCTGCGGCAGCGGTAATAACGGCGGCGACGGGTATGTGATCGCGCGGCATCTGGCCAATGCGGGAATTGACGTAACGGTTGTGATCTGCTGCGATCCGGAGAAGATCGACGGCGATGCCCGGATCAATTTCGAGATTATTCGAAAGATGGGATTGCATATCGGGGTGCTCGACTTGACGGCCGATTCGGTGCCGTCCAAAGTGCAAACCCTATGCGGGGGTGCCGAAATTGTCGTCGATGCGCTATTCGGGACCGGGTTGTCGGGCGAACTGCGGCCGCGCTATCAGGTGCTGATCAATACGATCAACGGCTGCGAGAAGCCGGTGCTGGCCGTGGATATCCCATCGGGTCTGGATTGCGACGAGGGCAACGTCCTGGGGGCCTGTATCAAGGCGGCCTGGACGATCAGCTTTGTTGCGGTCAAACAGGGATTCACCGCCCAATCTGCCGCCGAATATACCGGCGAGGTCTATGTCGCCTCCATCGGCATCGAGCCGAGTGAACGATGATTTTGAAATAGGCATCAAAGGATCTAAACATTGTAAAACATTGCCTGTCCCGAACAAAATCGGGGTCGTACATTCTTGCGCGGAGATAGTACCAGCCGATCTCGTCATCGTACCGCTGGCCGGTGAACTTGTAGTTATTCTCGGTGGTCTCTGTGCACTCTGTGGCTATCGGTTTTCCGTAGAAGTCATAGGTATAATGGTTCTTGACCGCGGCCTGATTATCGATCACCATTCTTACCGAGCCTAAACGATCGTGCAGATAGAAGTACCGCGCATCGTCATGATCGCCGTCGTGGGCCGCCAATACCTCGCTGTTCGCATAAATCACCATTTTCTCAATTTCCCGATTAAGCCAGCAACTGTTTAATTGCTTCTTCTTCGGCCCTTTTCTCCAATGTTCGATAGCAGGTTGTCAACACAAATTCCACCGTATAACAAAGCATAATCGCAGCAAACGTACCAATCATTAATCTATTTACTGCAATGCTTGAATCCGGTTGTTCATGTCGGGTTTTTATCAAACAATAGACTCGATAAAACATAAGTACACTAATAACAGCACCATAAGTAACGAATGTGCCTGCTGTGATTTTCAGCCAGTTCGGACATGTATTTTTCAGTCCCTTATGAAAGAACCAATGCTTTCCTTTTCTCAATTCTCGCGTCAGATAAGCCCGTGTAAAAACAACGATGCCCAGACCGATGTTAAGCGTCATCGCAATCCGGTTTGTTGGAAGATCATAGCCCAATGCAAGGCCTATATGTGCGATAAAACTCGTAAGAGCTCCAAAAAAATCAAGATATAACAAAATCAGCATTGCAGCCTCGATATAACATTACTCTGAATCCGGTTGAGAATCTAATAGTGGATGGCCATACTTCTTTAAGCGTCGGCATGCGTATAACCAACCAAATACAAATGAATATAAGAGCAAAGTTAAACTGGTAGCCATTCTGATTTTTGCATCCATTGCACTACCCGTATTCGTCAGGGACGGATCTGAGGAATGCTTAAAAAGAAAATAGTAAATTGTGCTCCCTGTCGCATAGAGCAATAAAACAGCTCCAACCGAGATCGCCCATGAAGGAATAATGTCTCGCAAAACCTTTTTATAATCACTTTTGCTGAGTTTTACCGTTTCCCTTTGCAGGGTGAATATCGTTGGATACACCAAAATAAAAACACCAAATGGGCCGGCGATTAATAATAGTTTATCGGAAGGTTGAAAAAAATGGAAAAACGTATTCAAATGAACAAGTACACATATGGAAGATAGAAGAATTGTAAAACCCGTCAAATATTTAATCATTTTGACCTCGCTAAATAAGCGGTTACAATAAATCGCCAAATTATTTTATATCTGAAAGCCTATACCATTTCATATAACTGTAATCTTCAACTTTGATTTCATCCTTGAATTTATCCAGTAACCCCAACTTGCCTGCTTCTCTGAATGTTTTTCGGTAATGTGGGTAATTGACAAAATCATATAGTTCACAATTTATTTTCGGATTTGCTGGATTGTATATTATCTTGACGGGGTCACCTTTAGAAAAATTGCTGTAGTAATCTTTAGGTCCATAAGCACTTCCCCAATAGACTTTCGCTTCTTCATTTGCGGAATTTGGTTCTATTTCAAAGTTATAAAGAATCATCCATGCAGGTGGAGCCCATTTGTCATACCAGCTATCTTTAGCAACTGTTCCGGTAGCAACCTGTCCTTTTTCTAATAAGACAAGTTGATTTTCAGTTTTTTTCATCATCATACGATAGGGTCTATCTATACTCATATAAATAAAAACACCAATAGCAAATACTCCTACTGCGCGTGCTGTCCAAACAATAAAAATTTTATTGATAATCGGAATGCTAAAGAAGCTATTCGGATATCTCTTGATTTGCCAATTACCCATAAACCTTGAAATGATAAACACAAATATTCCAAATATTAGAAATGGAACCAAGTCAATATTAAAAAAGAACATTTTTACAATCCTTAACTTTTATCATTTGTAAAGCTTCATCATTCAGACCAAGAACTTAGATAATTAATTTAAATTATTAAAAATTTAGACATATTTAATCCATCAATACATTTAAATCAATACCGGTCATCGCCATAAATTTGAGTATAAATCGGGCTTCCCCATGTGTGTCAGACTGGTAAAAGGCTTCACTGGCGCCCATGCCCACAATATCCTCAAAGCCCAAGGTTTCGCTGTGTTCAAGTGATATATAAGTCTGAGTTCGTTGAGCATAAAATTCAACTGACGGCAATGAAACGCTTCCGCCGATATTAAATTCTATTCCATGATAACCTTTTCCTCGTATGTATTCTACTGCTCCGCCAACTAATCCGCTTCCTATGCCACCGCCAAGTGACCAACCAGCTCCTTTCAAATCCATAATAGTATCTGCATTTGTAATACCAAAACTTAAACCCATTGACGCTGTTGGTGTTCCGATCCCTTCGGCTGCTATGCCAATAATACCCCAATTCCCCTGGTCATCCCAGGCAATTCCAGTTTGACCGCAAAGATTATATCCAAAGGACTGCATTGCACTGAAAGTAAAATAGTACGCAGCCAGCCCTGCCGGATCAAGCCAGTTAACTGGGTCATTATTGCAGTAATGATATTTGTGGAGCGTTAGCGGCCGGGCCATTTCACCCGCAACCGGGTCGCGTGAGACGAAGCGGCCGAGTTCGGGGTCGTACATTCTTGCGCGGAGATAGTACCAGCCGATCTCGTCATCGTACCGCTGGCCTGTGAACTTATAGTTATTCTCGGTGGTCTCTGTGACCTCTGTGGCTATAGGAGAACCGTAGGGGTCGTAGGTATAGCTGTTTTGGGCCGCGGCCTGATCGTCGATGATCATTCGGACCGAGCCGAGGCGGTCGTGCAGATAGAAGACCCTTGACGCCTGATGATCGCCGGTGTGGGCCGCCAAAACCTCGCTGTTCGCATAAATCACCATTTTCTCAATGGTACCGCCGGTTGGTTCGATTTCAAGCAAAATCACGGGCAATTCGCCGACCGTATCGACGATATAGGTGCGATTGGTCGTGCCGCTGCCGGTAACCGTAACGGACTTGGAACAGCGATTGCCCGCGGAATCATATTTCAAAGCGACCGACGGCGAAGCTAACGTCCCGTAAAATCCATGTCAAAGGGCGAAAATCAGCGGCCCGAAGCGGGTTTTGCGCATCGCTGATGGACGGCGCGCGCATCGGCGATGTCGGGACCGCGCATCGACGATGGTCAGCGCGCGCATCGGTTATGTCGGGCGCGCGCATCGGTAATGGTCGAGCGTCGCTACAGGCGTTATGATCGGTATTATCGTAAAGCGGAAGTCATGGATGGGGCATCGCTATGTCCACCCGATTGGATGAGGGTAAATCGCCATCGGTGGTGCGTTGCACATGGCGGTCGCGTGTTGCCCTGCGAAAACGTATCTCAATGGCCCTTACCGGTTGCTGTTTTAGAACGCGCCAGGTTGTTTGGCCAGTTCCTTATAGCCGATGAAATACAGGAACCGTTCCACATCGAAGACCGGGATCCAGAGCGTTTCAGCCTGTTCGATCACCGTGTTGTAATGTTCGCGTTTGCGGATACTGGCTTCGTATT
>CAZFDE010000047.1:0-20452 GCA_964517795.1 uncultured Pirellulales bacterium
AAACCGCTCTGCACGATTTCCCATAATAATCCCATGCGATACTCCTATTGTTAAAGTTATTTATTGATTCGGTATTTTTTTTGGGTCCGGCACAATTTGTTTTCGATCACCCCGGCCAGCCCGATTGGCGGATCGTTTTGCCGACAGCCCGAAGTGTTTTGATATCTTCAGGATGGATCAAGCCGTCCGGCAGCGGGCCGGTATTCAATAACAGATTCGCATTCATTTGCCGGGCCTTGGCCAGTTCCTCCAATACGGCCTGAGGGCCGATATGCCTGGCCCCTTCGGCATAGCCCCAATCGGCAATGTGAAAGCCGTATTTCCCGGCCAGGTGTTCGGTTTTTTGCAGCGTGATACAGACCTCCATCGGTTTGTCATTTCGCTCGGTGACCCAATCGATCTGCGATTTTTCCGGGGCATAAAAATCTTCGGTTCCGGTGGCGCCGCTTTTATAGGAGATCAGCGTCTGCGGCTGCAGGCGCCGGATCAGGGCATACAGTTCATCCAGTTTGAATTTCGAGGGATCGCCGCTTTTGGGGACCGCAATACCATCGAGCCAGATGCCCGCGACCTTGCCGTAGTGGGTCAACAACTCCGTGATTTGTCCGGTGACATAATCGCGATAGTTCTGGAAATCGTAATCCGCGTCACTTGCGTAATAGGTCTCCGGCGGATCGTAATGCGGCCGCACGGCTTTCATCGACCAGTCTTCGGGTGAAGGCCCATGCGGATGACGCCAGTCGAATCCGTGTTCATAGAAGATGAAAAAGCCCAATCCCTTTTTGCGGCAGGCGTTGGCCATCTCGGCGACCAGGTCGCGGCCGCAGGGGCTGTTGACACTATTGAAATCGGTGTATTTCGTATCCCACAGACAGAAGCTGTCGCAGTGCTTGGCGACCAGCGTGATGTATTTCATCTCGGCGGCCATTGCCAGATCGGCGATGAAGTCCGCATCGAATTTGTCCGCCTTGAATTGGTCTTTAAGCCTGGCATATTCGGCGATGCGAATCTTTTGGTGATACTGCACCCATTCGCCGCGGCCGAGCAGGCTGTATAATCCGTAATGGATGAACAGGCCGAATCGAGCATCCCGGAACCACTGGATGGCCGCGGCCCGCGGATCGTGGCGATACAGCGATTCGTATCCTTTCAAATAGGAAGGGACACGGCACTTGCCCGATCCTGCCGACTGGCAGCCGCCGATCAATAGCGGCGCGGCAATGCCGGATGAAACGGTCTTGGCCGCCTTTTGAAGAAACCGCCTGCGCGTGTAATAGTCCATACTGTTCTCCTGCATGGATAGCTCAATAAACCGGTGGATTGTAATCGGCCTGCCGGCGCGATTCAAGGTTTGATTTACAGCCGGCCGGGTGCTAAAATCTAATTTCCTATTTGTCAGGAATTTTGTTATGTCTATGATTCATAAAGCGAAATCGATTTTTCTGGCCGGTCGGCCGGCGTTTATGACCGCCAGTGCCATGCCGGTTTTGATAGGCTCGGCGCTGGGTTTTCTGATCGGCGGGACATTCGAGTGGGGACTGTTCATTGTGGCGGCATTGGCGATCATGGCGATTCACGGCGGGGCGAACCTGATCAATGACTATTTCGACCATGTTTCGCGAACCGACTGGATCAATGAGAACCCGACGCCTTTTTCCGGCGGCAGCCGATTCATCCAGAAAAAACTGATCACGCCCAAAGAAGCGTTTTGGGGGGCAATCGGATTTTTTGCCGTTGGCGCGTTGCTCGGCCTGTGGATTGTGTTATTGACGAAGAGCGTATTCATTTTGATTCTTGGCATCATCGGCATCGGCGGCGGCGTTCTCTATACCGCTCACCCGATCCACCTGGCCCATCGCACGGTCGGTGAAACCGTCATCGGTATCCTGTTCGGCCTGCTGCCGGTTTACGGCAGTTATTACCTGCAGCATCCGGTGATCGATTCCTGGCCGATTCTGCCCGGCTGGATCGCCGGCGCGCTGGTATTTCTGATTATTCTGATTAACGAATTTCCCGATCTGGCGGCCGACGCCGCGGTCGGCAAGAATAATCTCGTCGTGCGATTCGGCGTCAAACCGGGAATCTGGATCTATCGGGCTGTCCTGATATCGAGCTACCTCTGTGCCGTTGTTATGCTATTTTTCAAACCCATGTTGTTGGCGGGCATCTTGTATCTGTTGACCCTGCCGCTGGCGTTTATCACATGGCGGGCGGCCAACGAAAAAGATTTGAGAACGCCGGGCATGTTCAAGGCCAACCAACTGACCGTCCTGCTGCACTTAATTGGCACCATGACCACCGCCATCGGATTTGCCATCAGTGCATCAGTGCACTAAAATAGGGACGTTTACCTATTTTTGATTATCACTTGGCAAGAACATATTTTCACTGTAAAATAAGGCGTATTCATTAATACCAGAGCAAGGGCCATAATATGGAAGAATTGACCAGACGCGCAAAAATCTTCTGCAAGATTTCAGGGATAATTATCGGATTATTGAGTTTTTTCTGGTTGCTGATACCTCTTCTCTCGATATCGATTGATATTTTCCAAGGCAATCCACTTTTTTCTTTATTTTTTATTTTCATCTTTTTGGGATTAGCTGCATTGCTCATTTTTGTTGCATATAAGGCTATCTTCACGCCCTCAATTGAAAGTGTTCAAAATATTGTATTCATCCTGGCACTTGGGATCTTTTTTGGAATGATGAGCGGTTACTTTTATATAGCGGAAATCTTTTTTGAAATGGATATTGCCGTATATCATCATTTTGGTATAGAGCTTATTGCGATGTTGATTGCGGGTGGATTTTATTATGTTCTTCTTAAGTACACCTATCGTTGGCTTAATCTGACTGTATCGATTGATTGGAAAAGACGTGAAAAAATAGCCAAACGATTTTGGGGACTTTTCGCATTCTTCTTATATGGTTTCCTTATGGATTTATTCATCAATATTGCTTCTAAAAAGGAAGGATTTGAGCATGTCCCCAAATATTGGCCGATTGGGGTAATCTTTCTTGTTCCTGTGATACTTGCTATAGTAGTATATAAAATCGCAGTCAGCATCTCTCTACGCGGTCGGCCTAAAAACGATTCTCCATATGAATCCCACGAAAACTCGAATCAGGGCCAATCGCAAATCACAACACAATAATCAAATCAATTTATGAATTCGGTATTTCCGGCTGTTGTAAAATGATAGACAGCGATGGGGTTTTGTCATAGATTGTAGCTTTCTGTTAAACTATTTCTGAAAGGATTGTTGATATGCGGATAACGCTTGTACGCTGGTCTATGTTTAGTTGGTTGGTCGTGTTTATGGGCCGCTGTGGCTTTTGTTCTGAGGCGTCACCGGCATCTAAGCCGACGGTTGAGCCGCGGGCGTATGTTTATTCACTGAAGACGATCAGTCAGTCGCCCGATTATTGCGGCTGGCCCACGGTTACCAAAACCGCCGACGGCGAGCTGCTGGCGGTCTATTCGGGCGGCCGCCAATCGCATGTCTGCCCGTTCGGCAGAATCGAGCTGATCCGATCGGCCGACAACGGCAAGACATGGAGCTCACCGACGGTGCTGGTGGACAGCATTCTCGACGATCGGGACACCGGCATCTGCCAGACGCCCAAAGGCACCCTGCTGGTGACATGGTTCACCTCCACTTACTGGGTCACTCACCAAACGGACCAGCAGAAGGCCCGCCCCGACTGGCAGAAAATGGCTAACGAAATCAAATCCGCAAACTACCGCTATGCCTCGATTCGCGATCAGGTCAAAGACAAGATCGACAGCGGCACCGGTTCTTCGGTAGATCAATGGATGGTGCGGTCGGACGACAACGGCAAGACATGGTCGCAGCCGTACCGTGTCCCGCTGATGGCGCCGCACGGGCCGGCCGTGGGCACTGACGGCAGTCTGCTGTGGGCCGGCAAAAATCCATCCGCGCAATCCATCGGCTTTTGCAAATCCACCGACGACGGCAAGACATGGGACATGGTTTCAATCATTGAGCCCGCGCCCGAGCACACGGCAGAGCATTACCACGAGCTGCACGTTGTCGAAGCGGCTGACGGAATCCTTATCTCCCACATCCGCAATCATAACGAGCTGCTCAGCGGCGAGATCCTGCAAACCGAATCGCGCGACGGCGGTAAAAGCTGGACCCGGCCGCATTCGATCGGGGTGTACTGCAACGCGCATCCATCGCATTTGCTGCGGTTGAAAGACGATATGCTATTGATGACCTACGGCCACCGAAAGCAGCGCCAGGTGCAGGCGCGGATCAGCACCGATAACGGTAAAACCTGGTCTGAGGCGGTCGTCATTGCCGCAAACTTGCACACGTGGGATTTCGGGTACCCGGCGACGGCGGCCCTGGATGACGGTAAACTGCTGACGGTGTGGTACGAAGTGCAGCCCGATTCGCCGAATGCGGTTATCCGGCAGGCGATATGGAAGCTGGATCTGAATTATTCGACGATAAGCCCGAAACATTGAGACATGCGGGCATTCAATAAAATTCTTACATCCATTCAAGAGGCGGGTTATAATGAACATTTTGCCGGTCAAACGATTATAATAGATGTACGTTTAACTTATGAATGCCAGAGACTTTATATTTTATTTGTATCCGCGGACGATCGGCTATAAGCTCAGCCGGCTGGGGTTGTGGCCGGTGCCGCGGCCGTTCGTACTGACGTTTTCGGTGACCAACGCCTGCCAGAGCCGCTGCAAGACCTGCAATATCTGGAAGATCTACCCCGACAAGCACCGCAGTTTCAAAGACGAGTTGACCGTCGATGAGATTCGCACGATCTTCCGGTCGATGGGCCGCGTGTATTTTCTCAATCTCAGCGGCGGCGAGCCGTTCCTGCGGCCGGACTTGCCGCAGATCATCGAGGCTGCGGTCGAGCACCTGCGGCCCGCGATCCTGCACAGCCCCACCAACGCCATTGCCGTCGATCGCGTCCTCTCGCATACCGAGCGGATCCTTGAGATCCTCAAAGAAAAATCGCCCAAGACGCCCTTCACCGTCAAGCCCTCGCTCGACGGCGTCGGCGCGCTGCACGACGAGATCCGCGGCGTCAAGGGCAACTGGGAGAAGCTGCTGGCGACGATCGAAGGGCTGACCGAACTGGCGAAAAAATACGAGAACCTGCACGTCGAGGTCGGCACGGTTGTCTCGAACTTCAACAAACACTGCCTCGACGAGATCGAGGATTTTGTGCATTCGCTGGGCGTTCAGAGCTACCGCAACGAGATCGCCGAGCAGCGCGAGGAATTTCTCAATATCGGCGATCCGATCACGCCCAGCGGGGCCGAATACGCCGAACTGATGCAGGGCTTCGCTGAAAAAGTGCGGGCGAACCTGAAACATAAGCGGCCGCTGGCGCGGATCACCGAATCGCTGCGATTGGTATATTACGAACTGGCCGCCAAAATCGTTGCCGAGAACCGCCAGGTTATCCCCTGCTACGCGGGTATCAGCAATGTGCACCTGACGCCGTATGGCGATCTCTGGCCGTGCTGCGTGCTGGGGTACGCCAAGCCGCTGGGTAATTTGCGGCAGGTCGATTACGATTTCGATAAGATCTGGCATTCGCAGCAGGCCAAAGAAGTCCGCCGCTCAATCAAGAACCGCGAATGTGCGTGTCCGCTGGCCAACCAGGCCTATTCCAATATCCTCTGCCATACGCCGAGCCTCGCCAAGGCATTGAAAAACATCGTTGCGGCCAATATTCAAAAGCCTTCCGCCTGAAAACCGCTCTTTTTGGCTTTAGAAGCTTGAAGCACCGGTATCGGGTGAATCAGGCTTGAACTATTGCCGAAAATCAGGTATAGTACTGATCTTTATATTTATTAAGAATCGGAGTTACGGATTATGGGTTCACAATTGAGTCATCTGGATAAACTGGAAAATCAAAGCATTTTCATTATTCGCGAGGCGTACAGCCAGTTCAAAAAAGTCGCGATGCTCTGGTCGATCGGCAAGGATTCGACGACGCTGCTGTGGATGGTGCGCAAGGCCTTTTTCGGCAAGCTGCCATTTCCGGTGCTGCATATCGATACGACCTTCAAATTTCAGGCGATTTACGATTTCCGCGCGAAATATGCCGACGAATGGGGCCTGAACCTGCTGGTCGCCAAAAACGAAGAGGCACTCGCCAAGGGTGTCGGGCCCGATAAAGGCAAATTTCAGTGCTGCAATGAACTGAAAACCGTCGCGCTGAAAAAGGCGATCGCCGAATATGGTTTTCGCGCGCTGTATTTAGGGATCCGCCGCGACGAGCACGGCATTCGGGCCAAGGAGCGCGTGTTCAGTCCACGCGACGAGGAATTCGAGTGGGATTACAAGAACCAGCCGCCGGAATTGTGGGACCAGTACAAGACCAAGGCCGCCGATGAGGAACATATCCGGGTTCATCCGCTTTTGGGTTGGCGGGAGATCGATATCTGGGAATATATCCAGCGCGAGAATATCCCGGTGGTGGACCTGTATTTCGCCAAAGACGGCAAGCGCTTCCGCAGTATCGGCTGCGAGACGTGCTGCGGGCCGGTGGAATCCGAGGCCGATTCGATCGAAAAGATCGTCGATGAACTGAAGACCTCGAAAGTCTCCGAACGCAGCGGCCGGGCGCAGGACAAGGAACAGGACTACATGATGCAGAAACTCCGGTCGCTCGGCTATATGTAACAGGATGAATATGGACGAAATCAGCGGAGCTTTGATCGCCTTTATTATCGGCCTGGCCTTTTTGTGTGAATTTGTGGATTCGACACTGGGCATGGGCTACGGTACAACATTGACCCCCATCTTACTGCTCTTCGGCTTCGGTCCGATCCAGATCGTCCCGGCGGTATTGCTGTCGGAGTTGGTATCCGGCATCCTGGCGGGCGTGTTTCATCACTTTCATGGCAACGTGAATTTCAAACCGACCTCCGGCGATATCTTCAAGATTCGCAACATGCTCAGCCCGCTGGGATACGTCCAAGCCGTTCGTAAAAGCTTGCCGCGGCATTTAAAAGTGGCGATCCTTTTATCAATTTGCGGGATTGCTGGCACGATCGCCGCCGTTTTCGTCGCACTCCATATCCCCAAATTTTGGCTCAAGATGTATATCGGCTGTCTGGTGCTGGTGATGGGATTGTTAATTATAATCTGTTATAAAAAGCAATTTAAATTTTCGTGGCAGAAGATCACGTTGTTGGGGCTGGTTGCCTCGTTTAATAAAGGGATGAGTGGCGGCGGCTATGGGCCGCTGGTTACCGGCGGACAGATCCTTTCCGGCATGGACAGTAAAAGCGCCGTCGGGATCACCTCACTGGCCGAGGGGTTGACATGCCTGGTTGGGGTAGTATGTTATTGGTTGCTCTGTAAAAATACCTGTGATTGGAAGCTGGCGCCGTGGATTACGATCGGCGCCGTGTTCTCGGTTCCGTTTACCGCCGTAGCGGTCAAGAAAATCAATGAAGGAATATTAAAAATGGCAATCGCCGGATTGACAATCACTCTCGGAGCCATAACGATCATTCAAACGTTAATGAAAGCATAAGGAAAACAAATGCAGGACAGTAAAAATCTACACTTCGTAATCGTCGGACATGTGGACCACGGCAAATCGACGTTAATCGGCCGGTTATTGTACGATACGGATTCCCTGCCGCCGGATAAGCTTGAGGAGATCAAAAAGACCTCCGCCGAGCTTGGCCGCGAAACGGAATTCGCATATCTGCTGGACCATCTCGAAGAGGAGCGCCGCCAGGGTGTGACGATCGATACGACCCAGGTCTTTTTCAAAACCGACCAGCGCGACTATGTGATCATCGATGCGCCCGGGCATGTCGAATTCGTTCGCAATATGATCACCGGCGCTTCGCAGGCCGAGGCAGCGGTCTTGATTGTCGATGCCGCCGAGGGGGTTAAAGAGCAGACCAAGCGGCATTCGTATATGCTCTCACTGCTGGGACTCGAGCAGGTGATCGTCGTACTCAACAAGATGGACCTGGTGGAATTCGATCAGTCCCGCTTCGATGCGGTCAAGGCGGATGTCGAAAAGTGGCTGACCTCGATCAAGGCCAAGCCGATGTACTGCATCCCGATCTCCGCGATGCAGGGCGATAATATCGCTAAGCGTTCGGAAAAGATGAGCTGGTACGACGGGCCGACGTTTCTGGAGAGTCTCGACAGTATGCAGAACAAAAAGCCTGCTCACCATAAAGAATTACTGCTTCCGGTGCAGGATGTATATAAGATCGACGACAAGCGGATCAATGCCGGCCGCGTTGAGTCCGGCAGTATTGCCCAGGGTGACACGATCGAGATCCTGCCCGAAGGCCAGACCACAAAGATTCGCTCGATCGAAAAATTTCTCGCCGAACCGACCGAGGCGATTGCAGGCGAATGTATCGGCTTTACGACCGAGGATTCGGTCTTTCTCGATCGCGGTCATATTGTCTGCACGTCCGGCAAAGCGCCGCGGCTGACCGACACGTTTCATGCGAGCATTTTCTGGATGACCAAGAAAAACTACAGCCCCGACCAGAAACTCAATATCCGCTGCGCGACGCAGGAGACCTCCTGCAAGCTGCAGCAAATCCACAAGCGGATCGATTCGTCCTCGCTTCAGGTGCTGGCTGAGGATAGCGACACGATTGCCAATCTGGAAGTCGCAGAAGTAACGCTCAAGACCAAAAAGCCGATCGCCATCAAGGATTTTAACGATGTTCAGGAACTGGGGCGGTTCGTCCTGGTACAGGATGAAAACATCTGTGCCGGCGGCATCATCACCACCCCCGCAGGACAGGCATCATGACACAGCCCAAGCAAAAAACGATTATCATCGGGCTCGACGGCGTGCCGTTCGAGATGATGCAGGCTTTTATGCAAAACGGCGTCATGCCCCATACGGCACAGTTAGCGAAACAGGGCGTTTTTCGTAAGATGAACTCCACGATCCCGGAGATCTCCTCGGTGGCGTGGTCGTCGATGGTCACCGGTGCCAATCCGGCCGAGCACGGGGTATTCGGATTCACCGATCTGCGGCCGGGCACTTACACGATGTGTTTTCCAAATTTTTCACAGCTCAAGGTCGAACCGTTCTGGAAACAGTGGGATACACCGTCCGTGATCGTCAATGTCCCCTCGACCTATCCGGTGCGGCCGATGAACGGCATCCACATCTCCGGCTTTGTGTCGATCGAATTTGAGAAAAGCGTCTATCCGCCCGCATTGATCGGCGATCTCAAAGATAAGGGGTACCGGCTCGATGTCGATTCGCAACTGGCCCATAAATCGATGGACGCCTTTCTGGAAGACCTCGATAAGACGCTGGACGCCCGGATTCGGGCCGGGCAATACCTGTGGGACTGTATGGACTGGCGAACCTTCATGTTCGTCTTTACCGGCACGGACCGGCTGATGCATTTTCTTTATGATGCCTACGCGCAGAAAGATCACAAATATCATTCGGCTTTTGTCGATCACTTCCGAAAGATCGATACCGCCATCGGCGAACTCTTAAGCAAGGCAAGTGACGATGATCTAGTGATCATGCTCTCCGATCACGGCTTCGAGAAGCTTGATTTCGATGTCTATGTCAACAATGTGCTGGCCGAAAGCGGCTGGCTGGATTTTAAGAACGGTACCGATCCGGCCTTGGAGAATATCTGTCCGGGTACGCGAGCGTTCGCGCTCGATCCGGCGCGGATATATCTGAACCTCAAAGGAAAATACCCCTGCGGAACGGTCGAAGCGGCGGACGGGCCGGCATTGCTGGATGAACTTCAGAAGTTGTTTGAGAATCTGACCATCGAAGGCCGCAAGGTCATCCGCGATATCTATCGCAAAGAGCAGATCTATCACGGCCCGTGCCTGGATGATGCACCCGATATGGTATTGGTGGCCGATCACGGCTTTAACCTCAAGGCGGCCCTGCGAAATCCAAAGGTCTATGACAAGGGCATCTTCAGCGGCAAGCATACCCAGGACACCGCATTTCTGCTGGTCAAGGGCGCACAGGACACATCAGTTGTCCCGCAAGTCCCGGTTGTTTGGGACATCAAAGGGATCGTCGAAAAAGCGTAATCTATTTGATTCCCATCACGTTGGCCATGTTATAGGTGCCGGGTGATTTTCCGATAAGCCATTTCGCAGCTTGCAGTGCGCCTTTAGCAAACCCATCGCGGCTATGGGCTTTATGCGACAAGGTTACCGTCTCGCCCAGGCAGCTAAACTGAACATCGTGGATGCCGACGATATCGCCTGCGCGAACGGCATGGATGCCGATGGTGCCTTTTTGACGCAGGGCGTCTTTACCCTCGCGGCCGCAGATAACGCTTTCGGGGAATTTGCGGCCGGTCGATTTGCAGATATTCTCCGCCAGAGTCAAAGCCGAACCGCTGGGGGCATCTTTCTTGAACCGGTGGTGCTGCTCGATAATCTCGATATCGTAATCGTCGCCGAGCATAGCCGCGGCCTTGCCCGCCAGGGCAAACAATACATTCATCCCGACACTCATATTGGTGCCGTAGATAACAGGTATCGTTTTAGATGCTTCGGTGATCCTGTCTTTGGCAGTTTGATCCAGGCCGGTCGTGCCCATGACCAGGGCACAATTTTGATTGACACAGTAATCCACTGTCTGAACGGCGGCCTCGGGCAGCGAAAAATCGATCACCACATCGGCATTTTCGCTGAATTGATCGCTGATTGTGATGTCCAGTTCGCCGATCCCGGCTAACAGGCCCGCATCTTTGCCCATATCCGGGTGGCCGGCCTTTTCGACAGCGCCAATCAATTCAAATTCGCCGGATTCGAGGGCCAGGGCGATGATGCGTTTGCCCATCCGCCCGGCCGCACCGCAGACAATCAGTTTCGATTTCATGTTTTACCTTTCACATGCAGATTGATATACCGCAAAAATACTACAAAATCCCGCGGGAAATAGCAATCATTGAGATTTTGCCAGTAATCCAGAAAAATCATGCAAATCTCAAGTTGAACTTGAAATTTGCACAGAACACCTTATAACCTCGGTTATGATTGCCCGGAATATTCAATCGGAACTGGAGTCTAATGATGTCTGCTCATACCAAAATTTCCATTAGTCGTCGGCAACTTTTGAAGTATGGCCTGGTCAGCGGCGTACCGTCGATGCTGAGCCAATCAAATATGCGACCCGTATTCGGCGATAATACGCACAACCAGCGCGCTGACAAGAATAGCAAATCGCCGAATATCTTAGTCTTTTTCTGTGATCAGTTGCGTCACGATCTGCTCGGCTGTTACGGCGGCAAAATCGTTCGAACGCCGAATATCGACGCATTGGCCTCAGAATCGGCTGTTTTCGATCATGCTTATACGCCTTGCGCCCTCTGTTCGCCGGCGCGTGCCAGTCTAATGACCGGCCTTTATCCGCATTTGCATCACATGTTCAATAACTCCACCCCCGGTTACTCCTTTTGCGAGCATTTGCGATCGGATATCCAGACGTTGGCCGATTGGACTAAAAAAAACACCGATTATCAAACGGCCTATTTCGGCAAGTGGCATATCGGCCCGGCCGCGGATCTGTTTAATTCAGCTTTCGACAAGACCCATCCCAAACCATCCGAAGGATCGCTGCCTTATCTTGGCAGTTCCCACTGGCATCCGACCAAGGCATTGGGGCCAATGGTGCAATCCTTCGCAGACGGGAGTGCCGGCACGATCGATGTGCCGATGGATAAATTCCCTGATGCAGCGGCCGCGAATTTTACCAAACAATTTTTGAATAATCAAAAAGCGAACGCGAAACCTTTTTTAGCATTCTGTTCGTTTCCCGGCCCTCACAGCCCGTGGTTGCTGCCGGAGGAATTCGGCATCCGCTACAATCCGGATGATATCTTGCTGTGGCCGAATCGCCACGACACCTTCGAATGCAAACCCATGAATCAGAAAAAGCTGCGACTGCTTAAAACGACGGATGAGAATTACACCTCACCCGCGCAAAAGGACAAAGAATTGAAGGAACTTCTGGCGTGTAATTTTTCGTATATCGAATTGATTGACACGATGGTCGGCGAAGTGGTTACAGAATTGAAGAAGACCGGGCAATATGATAATACGATGATCGTCCTTACGGCCGATCACGGCGATATGGCCGGGGCGCATGGTTTTTTGAGCAAAGGATCCTATATGTATGATGAGATTTACCGGATTCCCTTGATTATTAAATCGGCGAATGCCACAAAATCCAAACGGTTCAGCGAACCGGTTCACCTGATGGATGTGACCGCAACCATGATGCATGCCATGAAGGATGAACCCGTCAATCGGATGTCCACGCACGAGTTGCAGGGCCAATCGCTGATCCCGCTGATTCGCGGAACGAAAAAATGGGGTCGGGTCGTCCACTATGCCCAGTATCACGGTGACTGGTACGGGCATTATTCCGCCCGCATGGTGACCGACGGGCGGTGGAAACTGGTGTGGAATCTGTCGGATTTCTGTGAACTTTACGACCTTAAAAACGATCCCGGCGAATTAAAAAATCTTTTCTATGAAGAGAGCTATCGAAAGACATGCGACCGTTATTTTGATATCCTTGTAACCGAGGCCGGGCGTCTCAAGGACCAGCAACTGCGTTGGCACAGACCGGGCGTTGAAAGACGGCTGCCGCTGAATCTCCATCAAGGAATAAACGAAAACAGATCAGGAGATGTATGATGCTTAGAAATCTTTGCGTTATTTGTGTTTTAGGTGTGATGTGTACCACTGTTACGGCCGGGGAGAAAACGGCGGAAAAAACGGCCAAAAAACAGCATAAGCTGATTGAGTTGAAAAAAACAGATAATGAAAGTGCCGGTTTTCAGCGAACCACGCATCCCGATGCGCAGTGGTTCGAGAATGCCGGGTTGGGATTGTTTATTCACTGGGGCATTTCCAGTAACAGCCCGAAAGGGAACTCCGAAATATCCTGGGCGATGATCAGGAATCTGCCGTGGGATCCGAAAAACACGGGAACACTGACCCCGACAGAGTATTTCAAACTGGCCGAACAATTTGATCCGCAAAACTACGATCCGGACAAGTGGCTGGCCGCGGCGGCCAAGGCCGGTTTTCGCTATGCCGTGATGACGACCAAGCACCACGATGGCTATGCCCTGTGGCCGAGCGAATACGGCGAATACAGTACCAGGCAGTATCTGGACGGCCGGGACCTGGTGCGGCCGTATGTCGAGGCCTGTCGTAAGAACGGCCTGAAGGTCGGGCTGTATTATTCGCCGCCGGACTGGTACTTTCGCCGCCACTATATGTCATTCAATTACAATAGCGACGGAAATTAAAGGCCCTTCATGGATGTCAATCACGCGGTTGTCGAACAACTCAAACCCGAGCCGGAAGGTTTTCGCCAGTCGTATCTCGATTATATCAAGGGTCAGGTCACCGAATTATTGACCAATTACGGCAAAATCGATGTGCTCTGGTTTGACGGCGGCCCGAAAGCGATCGAGATGGAAGCGATCCGTCAAATGCAGCCGGGCATCGTCGTCAATCCGCGGATGCACGGCTACGGTGATTTCGAAACGTGGGAGTGCCGCCTGCCCGACGAAAGACCGAAGGACTGGTGGGAGCACTGCACATTCATCGGCGCCGGCTGGGCCTACAAGAAAAACGAAGATGTCAGGCCGCTAAGCTGGCTGATGGATTATGTCGCCAGGACCCGAAGCTGGGGCGGCAACGTGCTGGTCAATGTCGCACCACGCCCGACCGGTGAACTGCCGCAGACGGTATATGCGTTTTTTGATGAAATGCAGGAATGGATAGCACACAGCGGCGAGTCGATCTTTGATACCCAGGGCGGCCCGTGGCCCGAAAAATGTAATTTTCCCGTTACTGTTCGCGGCAGCACCTGGTACGTCCATGTCATCAGCGAACCGAACGAACCGGTTCAGATCACAACCGACCAAAAACCGAAACGAATCGCCCTGCTGCGAAATAACGAATCGCTTTCGGCACATGTGATCGGCGGCAAGCTGATCATCGACGTGCCGAAAGAATCAAAAACCGGCTGCGATGATGTGATTCAAATCACCTGGTAAAATGAGGGACGACGGGACTGTTGAAAAAAGGAAGATTGCTTCGTCCCCCACATTTACCTGATTAAAGCGTGTCAAGTTTCTTTTGTATCTTGTCAAGGATCTCCGCACCCAGCAGACCATCGTTTTGAAGATCGATCCATTGGGCCTGGCTTTCAATATCCCGGCGGGTACGCAGCTTCTGCAATTGCCCTGAACTTTTGGTGAACATGCCGGGCATTTGTGCGAAGCCACTGATCGGCTGTGCCGGCAGGTGCAGCCGCTGGACATAAACCGTGCAGTCGATGCGGATGCGTTGGCCGGTCGGCGTGATATTGATCTCGGCGGTGCGGCGAAGACTGTGAATATTAGCCATGGTCATCTGCGTTGGGCCGACATTGTCTTTTCGCCAGAATTCAAACCAATCGGCCCCCGGCTGCGGACGGGTGAGAATATAGCCCGCGGCCAGATCCGATTTATCGATATCGAAATAATAGCAGCGAAGCACGTCCTCGGCAGTCTGGATCGCCTGCTGCATGAAAGTATTTTCAACCGATATCGAGGTGACCGATTCGCCCCTCTGCGGCGATGCGCAGCCCGCACACACCCCGCATAAAGCGATAGCTGCCATAAGCCGAATTTGTCTGAGAAATCTCTTTTTCATCATAATCTTTAACATACTTGCTGAACTATTATAAAAGCCTCTGCTTTATCTCTCAAGGGCGAAATCCGCTATTTATTATTTGAAGCCTGTTTTGTTGGAATGCCGATAATTTAATAGATTTTAAGAAAAAGGGCTTTTGATGCAGTCGGTTCAGCAAGAACGTATTATCGCGCGGTTATCCGAGTTGCCGCTGGGAGAGACGGTACGCGAATTTCTCAATTATCTCAAAATCGAGGCGGGTCTGGCTGAAAATACGATCCTTGGCTATGGCCGGGACTTGGCGGCGTTTCTGGAGCACATCCGCCACCATAGCCTGCGAAGCATTCGCGACCTGCAACCCGGCCTGATCCAGAAATACATCCAGAAACTCGCCAGGGCCAATCGCTCGGAAAGTTCGGTCAAGCGGGCCCTGATCGCGATCCGCATGCTGCTCAAATATGCCCACCTGACCGGGCGGATCGAAGACGACTTCACCCCGATACTCGAAGCGCCCAAGCTCTGGCAGAAGCTGCCGACGATCGCCAGTACGGACCATGTCTTCAAATTGCTCGATTCGGTGGATCCGAAAGAGCCGTTCTATCTGCGCGACCGGACGATCCTCGAGTTATTGTATGCCACCGGTATGCGGGCCGATGAAGTTGCGAACCTGAACGTCAAAGACCTCAACCTGAACATCGGATATGTCCGCTGCTTAGGCAAGGGCCGCAAGGAGCGGGTCATCCCATTGGGCAAAACCGCGATGGCGATTACCGAACAATACATTCGCCAACAGCGAATCGAACTTGCCAACGATAATAGCGGCGATTTTCTGCTGTTATCGCGAACCGGGCGGCCTTTAGGTCGTATTGAAATCTGGCGTATCATCAAAAAATATGCAAATCTGGCCGGGCTGCCGAAGAAAATGACCGTCCATACGCTGCGCCATTGCTTTGCGACGCATTTACTCAGCGGCGGTGCGGATTTGCGAAGCGTTCAGGAGATGCTGGGGCACGCGGATATTGCCACTACCCAGATATACACGCATGTGGACCAGCAGCGTCTCCGTGAGATCCATCGCAAATACCACCCGCGGCCATGAAAAGGATGACACGTGTACCATAAAGGGATTGAAAAACCCGTAAGTTCTGGTATTATAAGGCAGTTAGTCGTTATTTATCTATACAGGATCGCTCGAATGACGTTCAGACAGTTTCTTTTTTGTATGGTTTTGTTTGTTTTCGGTTGCGGCAGTACGAATATCTCGGCCGTGACCGATGATGAATCTCTTCTGGCAAATATCGAACAGGCGAACATCAGCAAACAGCTCAAGATCAACGCCGATGCCCTCCTGAAAGGATCGACCGAAGCGATTCGTATCGATGCGGCGACCGTGATCCTGTTCAGCAAAGACCCGGATGCACGCCTTATTTTGATCGATGCGTTGACCGAAACCGATTATCCCAATGCCCAGATCGCGATCTGTAAAGCGCTTTCCCAGACCAAGGCCCAGCACGAAGATGTTCGCAATAAGCAAGATTTCATTGACCCGCTCATGACCGTCCTGGCCCGGACCAACAGTGAACTGGCCAAACTTGCGGCTGAAGCGACATTGATCTTTGATTATGAACAAATCGCCCCGCGGCTGATCAAGATTGCCCGCGATCCTGAGGTCGCCGAGCAAGGCCGAGCCAATGCGATCGACGCGCTGAAGTTACAGCCGGACATGCGTGCGATTTTTGCCCTGATGGACATGCTTGACGACCCGGCAATTTCCACTTATGCCCGCGAGGCCCTGAAATCTCAAAGCATACCGGTCGCCATGGATCCACAGAAACGCCAGCAGATCAAGGAAGAACTTAAACGCAAGGGCCGCAACGCCTTTGTGCGGGACCTGCTGCTGCGCCAGGAATCGCGTATGAATCAACTGGAGCAGGAACGCAATTTCTGGAAAACGCATTTTCTCGAAGCGCTGGACACGATCTATAATACGACCACCGATGATACGGAGCGAGGCGCTTTTCTGATCCGTCAACTCAACAGCCCCAAACAAGTCATTCGATTATGGGCGTTAGATAAGGTCTCGCAGTGGCGGGTGGGTACCGGCAAGCTGCCGGCCGATCTGGGACCGGTCCTGATCAATCTGGTATCCGATCCTGATACCCAGGTGCGACTCAGAACGGCCCAGGTCCTCTCGCTGATGAGCGAACTGAATTCCGCTGAAAAACTGCTCGAACAGATCGAACGCGAAACCGATCCGGATGTGCGTATGGAACTGTTTAATGCACTGGGCGGTGCGTGTGATTTCGCGTTCAGTCCGAATTCCGGCATCCAGCTCGATCCGACGATCCGCCGACGTACGCTCGATCTGGCGTTGGAATACCTGATGGATCCCAATACCGCCCGCGCGCAGCGCGGCGCAGCGGTGATCAAAGATCTGCTGGAACAGAATGGGCTGTCACCCGAACACGTCTCGCAATACCTCGACGCGCTGAACCGGCGGTATCAATCGGCGACCGAAGAGAATCTGCGCAGCGAACTATTGACCGATATGGCGGCAATCTGTGCGGCCAGCGTGTATCGCCAACAGGCCGTCGAACAATTCGAACCGCTGTTTCACGACGTCCTGAAACAGCCGGAACTGTCCAAATTGGTCCGTCGGGCCGCGGTGGAAGGCCTCGTCAGTATCGATAAAGCTGCCGCCTTTGATTTTCTGCGTACCGGCGATGTGAACGAAACCGATCCGGCCATTCGCAAAAAAACGCTCGAGCTGGCAAGAGAATTCGCAACGGTAAAAGATTTGCCGTGGTTATTCCAAACACTCGGTCCCAATGGAAAAAACGAATTGGCGTGGCAGGCGATTCTGCGCATTTTCAAAGACAGCGACGTCCAAACGATTTTACCCTGGCTTGATTCCGGGCAAGAAGCGGTTTCAGAAAATCTGAGTCTTACCCAACACATTTCGCTGCTGGAGATCGCACACAGCAAAGCGGCCGATCAAAACGACAGTAGTGTCCTGCGATCGCTGCGCGATCGGCTCAGCAGCTTATATCTTCAAACCCGGCAATACGATCAGGCGGCCCAGCAGCTTGGATTGTTGATTGAATCCGAACCGTCACCCGATACTAAAGATCAGCTCGTCGCCCGTCTGGTCGGTGTGTACTTAAAAGCCGAGAATCAGCCCGCCGTGGTTGAGGTGGTCAAAAATCGCCTGTTGACCCGCGACATCGATCCGAATGATGCGGTGATCAAGGTGATCGATGCTCATTTAAACGATCAGGCGGATCCGAATAAAGCCGCGGCGCTGATCGATGCGCTGGTCAAAATCGCTTTTAACGCAGCCGAACGGCCGAACTGGGGGGCGAAGATTGCTTCCTGGAGACCTGCGCCTGAGGTGAAAGCAAATGATCAACCGGCGCCACAAACAACGCAAAAGACATCGTCCGCCCAAAAACCGGCCGCCACCGGCAAAAACGAGCCCCAGGCTACCCCTCAATGATCGCTCTGCAATACTTTCGCTGGTATCTGCAGACCCACGAAAATTAACGAAATTTTTACACAACATACATTCAATCATAACGTGACCGGATAGGATAGCGGATGAACTGGCTATATGGAGACACCCCTGTAGAATACGAGGGTGATGGAATAAAAAAGTGAGCGGTTCGTGCCCTCCGCTCACTAATTTTTTGCGCTGCGGTTAACGCTGCCGTTCAATCGCTGCCTTCGAATAAGGATAGTGACTCCGAGTGCCAAAACCGACAATCATACCCCTGCCGGCATGGAAACAATGTCGTTATTCAAGGATCGCTGGCTGCCTTAGCGTAATCGCTGTCTTTGAATTGCGACGGCTCCGATTCCCAAAGCGGCCAATAACACGGCTCCCGGCACGGGAACAACACCATTATTGACATATCCTTCGCTGAAGCCGTTTTCAAATCCGATCACGTGCATTCCGATCCGCAAGTCCTTGTCCACCATATCCTGCACGACATCATCGAACACTCCGGTGTTGATGTCGAAGCGAATGCCGAGACTTTCGCCCGGGCCAACGCCGTTTTTAGGGGCAGGATTATTTGCGCTGACCCTGAATGTTTCGGTGAAGTCCACATCCGGATCATTGCCGCCCGGTAATACTGGCGGGCTGCCGCCGGTTGCAAAGTCAACACCCGATTCAAAAGGTGCGAACGAATCGAATGTCAACCGGCCGCCGAGATCTTCATAATAGATCTGAGCGATAACCATATCTTCTGATCCGACATTCTTAAATGTGAACAATACCATATCCGATCCGGGATCGGTCAGCTCTATGGACAATTGAGCTTCCCCGGCCGCGGCACTAACGGCGTTATTGTTGGTAATGTTCTCAAAATGGAAAATCGGACCGGCCACGGCACTCCCTGCCAAAAGCAATGAAACTCCAACCACCAAAATGGAATGTAATGCGCTCATTACTTTCCTCCCAATAAAAAAGTTAAATTTTCGTTGTTATCCCAAGGGTTACTAGCGTAATCGCTGTCTTTGAATTGCGACGGCTCCGATTCCCAAAGCGGCCAATAACACGGCTCCCGGCACGGGAACTATCCCACCATTGGCAGGCGGCGGGCAATCGGTCGGAAAAGTAAATTTCCAGGAACACCGCTCACCAATCGCACGACGACGTAACCAGTCTCTGATGAAGCAATTTTTTGACGGGTTACGACAATATTCGTCAACCATTTCGCAATCGGTAAAAAGATACCCCCTCATGCGACTGCGTCCCAATCCGATTTGGCTGGGTGCCAGGAACCAATCCCTGGGCGCGAATAATCGAGTGTGCAGATTGCCCGCATCCAACTCATCCGAATTAAATGTTGTGCCGCCCATTGCGAACAACGTATTTCGTTGAATTGCCTGCAGCATCGAATGAACAGGTGTTCTTTGTTGAAGATAACCACTCAGCTCGATTCGATTTTCCATAATGTTAAAACTCGGATTCGCCAATGCGGATACTGCACACCCAAAACACAAGATTGTAAAAACAATAGTTTTCATAGACTTTCCTCCCAATAAGAAAGTTAATTTTTCGTTTTTATCCCAAGGATTATCAGACTAACATTTTTATTTTCAATGTCAAGACATATTCTTGAAATTTTCAAAAAATTATAGGTCGTACGTCGAAATGGCAAAATAGGGGATTTGCCTAATTTGACTAAGGACAATCCTAAGTTTAAGACGCCGGAATGCCGCTAAAAAACCATCAAAATCGCATATCATCCTAATCAGGACTAAATGAAAAAATGGCCAAAATTGAACTCAGAGAAATTTATTTTCTCATACGGCCTTTATTGTGTGTAGGCAAGCAAAGGCGGGCGCAAAAAAAAGAGTAAGTTTCTTCGGCGGTTGAGCGAGATTGGCTCGGAGGGCGAGTATGAGAGCCGAAGAGTAGAGCCAAAGAAACTTACTTTCTCAGAGTATTGTCCTGAGTGCAGTATCGCAAAACGTCTCATTTTTTACAATCAGGCATATCCTGATTTGAGCCTTCGTTTATCCTTATTTTTCTACGTCTGAAAAAAGGTCCAAATCGCCTCTTTTGACATGCCGAACCGACATGGTGCCTTTCGATCTCAACTTAAAAAAAGTAAATTTAGATCAGAAGGATGTTCATCTTCTAAAAAATGGAATTTGATGTGAATCGTCAAAACGGTTAATACTTTTTTCGCAGGCGGGCGGAGGGGATATTCATAAGCTGGCGGTACTTGGCGACGGTTCGGC
>CAZFDE010000048.1:0-20107 GCA_964517795.1 uncultured Pirellulales bacterium
GCTCGGCGGCCTTGGTGAACCATGTGACAGCCTCTTTATAATCCTGCGGCACGCCTTGGCCATTGGCATACATCAGACCCAGATTAAATTGAGCCTGTGCATCCCCCTGTTCAGCGGCCCTGGTGTACCATGTGACTGCCTCTTTATAATCCTGCGGCACACCTCGGCCATTGTAATACATCAGGCCCAGTCTAAATTGCGAACTTACATGCCCCTGCTCGGCGGCCTTGGTGAACCATGTGACAGCCTCTTTATAATCCTGCGGCACGCCGTCGCCATGGTAATATTTAAAACCAGTAGCAAATTGAATAATTGCGTTACCATCAGAAGTATTTTCATTTATTACATTTTCTAAAAGACTATTCCCATCTACTTCATTATATATGTCGGTTTGTAGGTTTTCATTTTTTTGAAAAGATTTGATTTCATCAAATACAGAGCTAAATATCCCTATGACACAAAAAAGGCCCAGAACGGCTAAAAAATAAATACAAAATTGGACAAATTTTTTAACCATAACTTCCTCACTTTCGTTTTCACCCAACTATAAATCAGGTCACCGCTATCATCGTATTTTTCAATGTAAATAAAACACTGGTCAAGAAAATAATAACTAGCAGCGAAAATCGCTTCTTTGGAAAATATTTTTGAGTTTAATGTTATACAAATTGTGTCTTCGTCCAGATTTTAAAGTTGTCCGGTACAATTATATCGCTTCTATTCCGTCAAGAATAAAAAATCATCGTAAACTTGTGCCTTAGGTATCCGTGGTTAATAAAACACAATTCCGCGGCCAATTCAACAACTACTGCCCCGCCATCGTTTCCCGATGGCGGACAACAATGCTATTCACCATTCACCGATTCACTATTCACTAATCGGTCACCCGCATTCTCCTTTGGTCATGGCTATTCAAACTCATTTATCCCGAAATATCAACCGAAAATCCCGGCCGTAAATAATTTTTTTCCGAGCCCCAAATCCCGTATTTACCACCCAAACCCCTTTTTTCCGCGAATTTGCAGCCGATCCGCAACCGCCAACCGCAACCGATACGCGCCGCGCAACCAAATCCGCTTTACGATCCTTTATCTCGGTGTTCTCTGTGTCCTCGGTGGCGATTCGTCGTTCGTGATTCGGTTTTCGGGTCTCGCACGCCCGATCCGCAAACGCCCACCGAAACCGATACGCGCCGCGCAACCGTAACCGCTTTACGATCCTTTATCTCTGTGTCCTCTGCAGCTTGAAAAAAAATCCCGGAAAATCCGTGCCATGCGAGGCGATTTCCGGTAGAATCCGGCTTTTTGTTCATGACAGGAATGGATAATGACAGACACGAATCTGCCCAAAGGCGTATTGTTCGATATGGACGGCGTGCTGGTCGATAGCGAGGAATTTATCGCTCGCGCCAGTTGCATGATGTTCGCGGAAAAGGGACTCGACGTCACGCCCGAGGACTTTCGCCCGTTTATCGGCACCGGCGAGGACCGCTTCATCGGCGGCGTGGCCGAGACCTACGATTTCCCGCTGGACATTATCGAAGCCAAGGCCCGCGTTTACGAGATCTATCTGGAGATCATCAAGGGCAGCCTCAAGCCGCTGCCGGGCGTGCATGAATTCATCGGCCGCTGCCGCGAAATGGGCAAGAAAATCGCACTCGCCACCAGCGCCGACAAGATCAAGGTCCACGGCAACCTGGTGGAGATCGGACTGGCCGAATCGGATTTTGACGCGATCGTGGTCGGCGACGATATCGAGCATAAAAAGCCGGCCCCCGACATCTTCCTGCTGGCCGCCGAACGAATCGGCCTGGACGCTAAAGATTGCCTGGTCATCGAAGATGCCGTCAGCGGCGTGGCCGCGGCCAAGGCCGCCGGCGCACGGTGTTTGGGCATTACCTCGAGTTTCACGCCGCCGCAGCTCGACGGCGCGGACTATTTCGCCAACGATTTAGCACAAGCCCCGCCTGAAGTGCTTCAGTGGTAATACGTGTTTGGTTTGAAAATTATTGCCATTGATGCTGCGAGGCGGATCCGAGGATCATCTCAGCACATTCCAAAGCCGACAGCGCCTCTTCGGCGGTTACTTCCGGCCGCTGGGATGAGTCGGCCACTGCCCGAAGGAACGATTCCTGTTCCACACGCAACGGCTCTTTGTCGTCGATGGTCAACTCCTCGATGTGCAGCAGGTCCGGCCAGTTGACCGAGAGAAAATTGAAATCCGGATCTTTCTGCTGCTCCTTGATCCAGTTGACAACATTGATATTCGAATCGGCCTTGATAATAATCCCGCTTTTCTTGAAGTAATCAAGGCTCAGATACGCCTGTCGGCTGAAGACGCGGACCTTACGTTCGGTCTTGAGCGCCAGACGCGATGCAGTGACATTGGCGATACAGTCGTTCTCGAAGACGATCCGTGCATTGCAGATATCCTCCTTTTCTTCGGCGATGACGCTCACACCGACCGCCTCGACCGTTTTGACCGGGCTTTGGGCCAGTGAGAGAATGATGTCAATATCGTGGATCATCACATCGAGCACCACACCGATATCGGTCGAGCGAAACGGATACGGGCTGATGCGATGGGCCTCGATGAATTTCGGCTCGATTTCGAGTCGTTTCATCGCCTGCACGACCGGGTTGCACCGTTCGGAATGGCCGACCGCGACGACAACGCCATGCTTTTGGGAAAGATCGACGATCTGCATTCCCTCTTGGGCAGTGGCGGCCAGCGGTTTTTCGATCATCACGGGGATGCCGTTTTCAATAAATGGCTTGGCTAATTCCAGATGCACAATCGTCGGCGCAGCAATCGTAACGGCATCGACCTGACCGATTAAATCGGCAGGATTTGCGAACGCCTGACAGTCATAGCGTTTCGCCAGCTTTTCGGCCTTTTCGATTTGAGTATCCGCAATACCGACCAGATCGGCCTGTTCGAGATTCGAATAAACCTTGGCGTGAATATTGCCCATTTTGCCGGCGCCGATCACGGCGGTTCTGATTTTTTTCATCATGGATTACAGTCCAAATTAATGTCGGAATAATTCAAGATATCGCCCGAATCGCTGTTTGCTGCTTTTTTCGATCGCCTCGATAATCGCAATCACGTTTTCATCGATCCAGTCTTCATTGCGAAGTGCTCTGGCCTTATTCAGCAACGGCCCCGGCGTGCGATAAAGCTGTCGATACGCACGCATAATGGTTTCCTGCTGCGGTTCATTCAAGCCCGCCCGTTTGAGTCCCCGTTTATTGACGCCCCGCACCCGCGGCGGATAGTGGCCGCTGAGGACCACAAACGGGGGCGTGTCGTGATTGATCCCGGCATACCCGGACGCATAACACCATCGGCCGACGGTAATAAACTGATGGACCAGGACCATACTGCTGAACCAGACGCCGCTTTGGATATTGCAATGCCCAGCGACCTGAGAATAATTACTCATCACGATCTTGTCTTCGAGCACGCAATCATGCCCGATATGCACGCCGATCATCAGCAGATTATCGCTGCCGACCCGGGTCTGGCCGTCCGGCTTCATCCCGGGGTGGATCGTCACATATTCGCGAATGACATTGTTGCTGCCGATCACCAGGCTGCCGACCTTCTCGTCCGGCGCAAAGCCCAGCACCTGCGGTTGACACCCGATCGTCGCAAACGGAAAGAAATGATTGTTTTTCCCAATTTGAACACCTTGGCTTATATAGACATTGGCGTCGAGAATACAACCTTGCCCGATCACAGCACCGCTTTCAACAATACAATTCGGCCCGACGACCACATCGTCATCGATCGTTGCATCGGGTGCAATCACCGCTGAAGGATGAATCGATTTCATTGTACTATCGTTCTCCATGATTAATAGTGAATTTTCTCGTCGTCGATCAGCATAAATTTGATCTCTGCTTCGGCCGCCACGACCTCGCCGACCATCGCCACACACTTACATTGGGCGGTCCGTTTTCGCGACCGCACCGATTCGGCAATTAAAATCAACTGATCGCCGGGGACCACCGCCCGGCGCAGTTTCACACCGTCCATGCTTAGCAAGACCGCCAGTTTGCCGGTATGTTCCAGGGTCTGCGCGAATAACAGGCCGGAGATCTGGGCCAGTGCTTCGAGGATCAGAACGCCGGGCATGATCGGGGTGCCGGGAAAGTGGCCCTGAAAAAACTGCTCGTTGAACGTGACATTTTTAATGCCTTTGATCCGCCGATTGCCCTCGATCTCGGTTACCTTATCCACCAGCAAAAACGGATACCGGTGCGGCAGGGTGCGCGAAATCTGGCGAATATCCAATACGATATCCGTCGTTGGCTTGGCGGGCTTTTTTTGGCGCTTGTCGGCTTCGATCAGCTTGGTAACCAATTGCTGGTTTAACGAATGACCGCTGCGATAGGCAACAATTCGTCCCTGGATTGGTCGGCCCAGCAGGGCCAAATCACCGATCAAATCCACAATCTTATGCCGAACACATTCGTTATCGAACCGATATGCGTTTTTGACGGGCCCGTCGGAATTGATCACCAGGATATCCTTCGCTGACAGATGTGTTCCGATCCCCTGGGCCTGGAACTGCAATGCTTCGGCCTCCAGCAGAAATGTCCGGGCCCCAGCCAGATTCTTTTCAAATCCTTCAGGGGTGATACGGCTGCCGTAAATTTGGCGGCCGATACCCGTATGACCCGAATAATCCAGATCATAGGTAATATTCAATTCATTTTCTTCACCGGGCAATGCATAGATCCATGCCCCGTCCGACTTAATCGTAATTGGATCTCGGACGATGAGTTCATTACAGGATTGGGTTTGTTCGACCCGGCCGGCTTTTTTGAGCACCTTGAAATAATCCATGCAACTGCTGTCGGGAGCCGGCAGTTCGGAACCCTGAATCTCAATGATCAGATTATCGATCTGCAATGCATGCACTGCCGCCAGGCAATGCTCAATCGTATCGATCGTCGTACTTTTTTTGGTCAGGGAAGTGCGGCGACTGACCGAAGCCACATTTTCAATTCGGGCCGGTATCTCAACCGCGGGTTCTACATCGGTCCGGACGAAGACGATGCCGCTGTTTTCATCGGCTGGTCGAAAGAGCACTTTCGCATCCTGGCCGCTGAACAGACCTTTCCCGGAAAGCCGGCATTCACTTTTTATTGTTTGCTGAGGCCTCAAGCTTTTCGATCCTTTTTTGATATTGCCTGACTTGTTCGATCAGTTGGGGTAATCGTTTGACAGCCGCCTGTAAACGCAATTCCGTATTCATATCCTTGGCCGGTACGCCGTAAATGGTAATATCCGGCCCAAAATCATGAAGCACACAACTGCGTGCCGCGACGACCACATCGTCTGCCAGTTCCGTGTTGTCTTTAATTCCAACCTGACCGGCAAGAATGACACGGTCTCCTAATTTGGCACTGCCGGCAATGCCGGATTGACCGGCGATCAGGCAGTTTTTCCCGATTCTGGCACTGTGCGCGATCTGAACAAGATTGTCGAGTTTGGTACCGGCCCCAATGACGGTATTGTCAAATTTCGCCCGATCCACACAACAGTTCGCGCCGATCTCCACACGATCTTCAATGATCACGCCGCCGTTATGCGGGATCAGATGGTGGCGCTCGTCATAAAAATGATATCCAAAACCGGTCGAGCCGATCGTCGTATTGGCCTGGATGATCACATCGTTGCCGATCCGGCAGCCGTGGTAAATAACCACATTGCTGTCCAGTCGGCATTGTTGGCCGATCACAGAATGCTGTCCGATACTGCAGCCGGCACCAACGAAGGTATCTTTGCCGATCCGAACGTGATCTTCGATCGTAACATGAGGACCGATATAACAAGTCGGATCAATCGTTGCTGTTTCGGCGATACGGGCCGTGGGATCGATCCCCGGTTCGGCCTTCTTTAACACCGGTTTGAAAAGTTTCAACGTTTCGATCAGGGCGGCATGGACATTCGCGACGACTAACTGCGGCAGGTCGATATCTTCAAGCGGTTTGGATACAAGCACCGCTTCGGCCTGGGTTTGACACAACGCTTTGACGTGTCGCTCATCGACGGCAAATGTCAGCGTCCCCTTAACGGCAGCATTGATCGGCAAAACGGCAGATATGGATATATCCGCCCGGTCACAATTCAGCAATCGAGCATTGAGCTTGTCTGCAAGTTCGGATATTGCTATTGCCATAAACCATCCTGCCTGTTTTAAAACCGGCGAAACCGCTACATTTTCGCATCCAGTTCGGCGATCACCGCATCGGTCAGATCCAAAATCTGCGGCGAACGATATAATACCTTATGCGAACTGATGGTCAGTGTCAAATCATTGCTGCTGGGGGCCGGAAATTGAGGTTCACTTTGCTCGAACACAAGAGCAATGTGTTTTTCTTTGGCAATTTCTGCCGTCGCCGTCAAAATATCTTGATAGAGCTGCTCCACAACCTGTTTTTCCTGCATCTCCATTTGCTGCTGATAAAATTGCCGTTGTGCCTGCAGCGTTGCCTGCCGGGTGATGATCTCTTTGGATAATGCCAGATGCTCCTTGGAACCTTTTTTCAGGGCCTGTATTTCACTGGTTTTATCCTCGATTTCTTTGTTAAGGGCTTGTAATTCCGCCTGGATTTTATCGCGTTGTTCGCGCGTTTGCTCCTGATACACTTGACCGCGTTTACACGTTTGGAAGATTTTTTCAACACTCACCACAGCCATCGGACCAACCGACTGCTCGGCAGCTCCCAATGTCAGAAACAATCCGATGATCATTGCGATCAATCCTAAACTGCCGATAATGCACGTACGTCGATTCATCGTTTATCCTTTCTTTAGAAATTTCTTCTTTATGATCAGAACAATCTGCCGACTGAAAAACTGAAAACCTGAGTCTCGTCCAGATCGTCTTTGATCAGCGGCACCCCGAATTCGAACCGCATCGGAACCGGGCCGAACCATTGGGGCACCATGATCTGGAATCCCGCGCCGATCGAAACACGATAGGGCCCGGTATCGATGGTCCCGCTGTCAAGAAAGAACAGGGCTGCAAAATTCTCGCCCACCAACGGGACGGTCACTTCGGCATTGGCCAGAAAGATCCAGTCGCTGCCGACCGGGTCTTCTTTTTCAGGGATCGGATTATTGGGATCTGCCGTATCAAAGACCTGCAGGCCCCGTGTACTGACCCCGCGATACTCGAATCCGCGAAGGCTGCCCTGCCCGCCCGCATAAAATTTTTCAAACGGCGGCGCATCATTGATCGTCGTTGTGGCGGCATGCACCTTCGTCGCCAGGATCGTTTTGCGCTCGGCGAAATCCTCATAGATCACTTTATACCAGCGATGGGTTCCGCTGAGGATTCCGAACGTCTCATCGCCGGTAACCTGTTCGTAACTGACATTAAAATTCTGTCCTTTGGTCGGATTATACCGGTCATCGGTCAGATCTCGGGTGATTCCAAAACGAACGCCCGTCAGAAAAGTACTTCCTTTATAATCACGAATCTTCTGAGGCGCATCGGTCGACAAATCGTTGACTTTTACATTTTCCAGCCGGGTGCTGATACTATGGCGATACCCATCGGGAAACCGCCATTCAAAACCCGTATAGCCACGTGTGCGTTTTTCGTCGTAACTCTCCCGATACCGTTCGTAGCTGGTACCCGCCAGATCGAAGGCAATCGGCTTTTCGTAAAAATACGGCTCGGTAAATGTAACCGAATATTGCGAGACTTCGGTACCGGGTGACAGTGAGATGCGAAACTGCTGCCCGGCCCCGCGATAGGTCTGACCGCTGAGAAAATCTTTCAAATCTTCGGGGTGATCGTTGGCGTCGAAGTTCCGCTGTTCGTACACAAATTGTCCGATGACCCCGCTGTCACTGGCCACGCCGGCGCCCAGCAGGATCATCCCGGTCCGTCCCTGAATAATACCGACCTCGGCATCCTTGTAGTCATTGGCATCGCCGACGGCATTGATCGTCGCCCCGGTTTTCTCGGTCAATAATGACCGCTGAAGGATCTTCTCGACTTTGCCGGTACCGTCCCCGCGGGCAATATCGGCATTGTACCACTGCCCGGGCTTGAAGTTGTATTCGTCCAGGATCTGGCGGACGACTTTATCCTGTGTTTGCGTATTGCCGGTGATATGAATTTTACCGATCCGGAAACGATTGCCTTCTTCGATCTCGAAACGCACATCGACGCGTCCCTCGTCCACAAAGATTCGCTGCCAATCCACCTGAACATCGATAAATCCGACCTGCCGGTATTGCTGTCTGATGGTTTTGACATCGGATTCCAAAAGCGGCTCGATAAAGGGTTCATCCACATGTGAGCGAAGCGGTTCGGTCAGCGTCTCCAAATCAAAATAGGTATTGCCGGTGATCACAAAATCACGAATGTAATACTGGGGGCCTTCCTGAATTTCAAAAATGATATCCACGCGTTTCTTGTCCGGTGAAAATTCCGGCCGCGCCGAGACCTGGACATCGAGATAGCCTTTCTGATAATACGCGGTCTGCAGTTTCACCACATCGATATCGATCTTCTCTTCCACAAAATACTGCTGAAAGATCAGAAATTTTCGCTTTTCGGTCTTAATTACATGCTTGAGTTCGCCGGCTTTGACCGTATCGTTGCCTTCGAATTGAATGGATGTGATTTTTGTGCGCGGCCCCTCGTCAATGATATACTGCACGATACCGGTATCCGCCTCGCTGAGGTCAACGGTGATTTCTGTAAATGGAAAGCCTTTTTTGTGATAAAATTCCGCCAGCGTCCGTTTGCCCACTTCCACCAGGGTCGGATCAAGGAAATCGCCGCGTTCAATACCGACTTTCTTTTCCAGTTCCCGCGGCTTATATTGCTTTGTGCCCTTGAATCGCACCTCACGGAGGATATTTCGCTCGACAACAACAAATGTTAACGTCACCTTCTGATCGTCGAGCTGGGTATTGTAATACGCATATTTCACACCGCTGAGCGATTCGGCAATACGTTTGGCGTCTTCGTCGGCAACGTCCGCATCGAACGGCTGGCCGATACGGCTGCGGACTTTCGATAATATCTCGTTATCGGCGATATTAACGTTGCCCGCCGTTTCAATTTCAACAATCTCACCGGTCGCCGCGGCCGCACGATTGGCCGATACGCACCCAAAAAGAATGGCCGTCACGATCAACACAAACAACGGCCTTATGAATAAAACTGAACGATTGTCTTGTTGCACTCTATCGCTTTTTGTCATTCGCATGTACCGTTATCCGTTCTTCACTTAAAAAGGTTCGTCCTCGACGACCGAGGCGTTTTCAAATCGCGTCAGTTTTTCCCGGAAGACCAATTGGACTGTATCGGTGGGGCCGTTTCGCTGCTTGGCGATGATCACTTCCGCCAGATTCGTCGGGGTATGATCCGGATCGCCGCGATGATAATAATCTTCCCGATGCAATAGCATGACCACATCGGCATCCTGTTCGATACTGCCGCTTTCACGCAGATCGCTCATTCGAGGCCGATGGTCTTCGCGTCCTTCCGGCGAGCGGTTCAACTGACTGAGCACGATCACCGGGATGTTCAACTCCCGCGCCAGCGCCTTGAGATACCGCGAGATCGACGTGATCTCCTGCTGACGTGATTCGACCCGGGAAAGACCTAAGTGCATTAACTGGAGATAATCCACCATCAGGCATTTGATATCGTGCATACGCTTGAGACGCCGGGCTTTGGCGCGCAGTTCCAACGGCGTCAGACCGGCCGTATCGTCTATAAAGATCGGGGCCTGGGACAATTCCCCGCAGGCCTGAACCAGCTTTTGGTAATGATCGGTACCGAGCATGCCCTTGCGGACCAGTTGCGAATCGATCTCGCTGTTGCTGCAAAGGAACCGCTCGGCGAGCTGCTGTTTGCCCATTTCCAATGAGAAAATGGCGATCGGGATCTTTTCAACCACGCCCATGCACTCGGCGATGTTCAACGCCAGCGATGTCTTGCCCATACTCGGGCGGCCGGCGATAATGATCATCTCACCGTTTTGCAAGCCGCAGGTTAATTCATCCAGACGCGTAAATCCGGTCGGCAGACCGGTCACATGGCTGCCCTCGCGCCGTTCGATCATTTCAAACGCCTGGGTGACCAGGTCTTTGATCGCGGTTGCCGAACCGGTGATTTTTTGGTTGGTAATGGCGAATAGCTTCTGCTCCGCCTCATCCAGCTTTTCACCCGTATCGCCGGCACTGTCATACGCCCGATCCAGAATATCGGTGGCGACCTCGATGATCTGGCGAAGCAGCATCTTGTCCTTGAGGATCTGCGTATAATACAAGACATTCGCCGCAGAGGGAACCGAATCGACAATCGCAGCGATATACTCTTCGTTGCCGATGCGTTTCAACTGGTGCTTTCGTTCCAGTTCGTCGCGCAGCAATAATGCATCCAGTGCATTGGATGACTTATGCTCGAACAGCGAAACAATGGCATCAAAAATGACCTGATGCTCCGGCTGATAAAAGGCGTCCCGCGAGATGACCTCCACGACCTCCGCGATACACTGCGGATCGAGCAGCATAGAACCCAGAACCGCCATTTCCGTCTGACGGTCGTGCGGCACCATGCGGGATGTCAACTCCTCACTGACAGCAGAACGCGGATATCCTGTTTCGCCCGCATCTTTGTTCAGTTTATTTGTCGATGGAGCCACAATCCATATCCATATCTGTTATTCGGCGGGTATCGAATCTGCCGCGGCGACAACGATCACGGTGACCGTCGCGGTCAGATCGTCCGCGAACTTCAACGGTACTTCCGATGTACCGATTTCTTTAATATGCCCCGTCAGCTTAACACATTCGTCGGCCACTTCAAAGCCTTGTTTTCGTAAATTTTCCGCGATATGCTCGGCGGTTACCGAACCGAATAAATGCCCTTGCTCGTTGGCTTTGGCGGCGATGACCGCTTCGGCCCCCTCAACGGCTTCGGCAGCTTTCTCAAGATGCTTTCGCTCGAGAATCCGCTGTTCGGCCCGTTTGGCCTTTTCTTCGGCTATCTGGCTTAAACTCGCCTCGGTCGGAATCGTCGCAACCCCCTGCGGCAGCAGATAATTACGCGCATAGCCCGTCTTGACATCCACAACATCGCCGAGCCAACCCAGCTTATCCACGTCCTGAAGAAGTAATACCTTCATTCAAACACCTCATCATTTTATGTTATGCGTTGTTTTTTCAATTGACCGGTTACGCCGTATAGGGAAGCAATCCCATGAACCGGGCCCGTTTGATCGCATTTTTGACCTTGCGCTGACAGCCGGCACAATTACCGCTGCGTTTGCGGGAATAGATCTTGCCGCGATGGGTCAGCAATTTTTGCAGCGTGTCGATGTCCTTGTAATCGATGTACTTCACATCGTTTCTGCAAAAACGGCACTGGTTCTGGGTACGGACCGCCAGAACACTGGTTTTCCTTCTTGTCGTTTTTCGTGATGATCTACTAAAAGCCATATTCAAACCTCAACATTTTTTACTTATTGTTTTTGATTTCACTTCACCGTCGATATCAGAACGGAATATCGTCATCGGACGCCGGAATATCGTTATCCACTGCGGATGAAGCCGAACCGCTGTTGTCATTGGTATTTCCACCGCCGCCGCCGCCCAGGAACTGGAAATTTTCCACGGTTACGCGGTGCTTGCTCCGTTTGGAGCCGTCCTGAGCCGTCCACTGATCGAACGTCAGTCGTCCTTCGACCATGACTGGTCGGCCTTTGGATAGATACTTATTGATCGTTTCCGCTTGCGGACCGAACGCCCGACAGTCAATAAAACAGGTTTCATCGCGCCGGTTGCCGTCCTTGCCCGTCCAGCGGCGGTTGACCGCCAGACCGAATTCGACAACCGCTGTCTGGCTCGGCAGATACGATAACTGCGGATCACGTGTCAAATTACCGATCAATAACACCTTGTTAAAATTAGCCATTGGATTCTCCTTGCGTTACGAGGTCGCTTCTTTGTCCGGTTCGTCGGATGAATTTTCGTCATCGTCGGATTCATCGGACGAATCTTCTTCTGCCGCCTGATCGTCCTGCGATTCGCCCTGATCGTCCGAATCGTTGTCGTTATCCTCGACCTCGGTATCGGTTTCATTGTCTGTTTCGGATTCGTCCGCGGCATCCTGTGCTGCCGGGGCAGGGCTGCGCTCGGCGATCATTGCCGGCGTATCTTTTTCGATATCTTCCTGGGACATTTTTTCGGTCCCCAGGATCAGCGCCCGCATGATCGTCTCGGAAAGCTGGATCTGGCGTTCGATTTCCGCAATGCGCGGGCCTTCGACCTGAAAATAACACAGGATATACGTTCCGCGGGTCTTGCGCGCAATCTGATAGGCCAGTTTGCGTTCATCCCATTTTTTCATGGAAACCACGTCGGCCCCCACGCGCTCGAGAATGCGTTTGATCTCATTATTGACGCCGTCCCAATCGGATGCGGCCAGACCCGAATCCACTAAAAACAGGCCTTCGTATAATTTTTTCATTGTCGCTTCCAAACGATTAACCTCCAATTATCTGTTCCGTTTACTGTTCAATTTCATTATTGGACCGTTTATTATATTCATTCATTGCTTTATCGATGCCATCGCGCATCCAGCCGATCGCCGCCTCGGCGGCTGCCTGGATCGCCTGCGCGATCGCCGCGCGATCGTCCGGACTCGGCCGGTTCAACACATACTGCTCGGCCGGCTCAGGACCGCTCGACCCGATGCCTACCCGCAAGCGGGCAAACTGTTCGGTACCGAGCTTTTCGATAATATCCGCCAATCCGTTATGACCGCCCGCCGAACCTTTCGGCCGCAACCGGATCATGCCCGGTGCCAGCGCCATGTCGTCGCTGATCACCAGCACATCCTGCAGGTCGATCCGGTAAAAACCGGTCGCGGCTGCCACCACCTGACCGCTGCGATTCATAAATGATTGCGGTTTTAACAATATGCACTTGTCATTGTCGAACTGCCCCTGGCCGAACAGCGCGCCGAACTTTTTTTGTTTGACCGCGATATTCAACTTCTGCGCCAGGACATCGATCACTTCAAATCCTGCGTTATGCCGCGTCTGAACATACGCGTTGCCCGGATTGCCCAGACCTGCGATCATTTTGAATTCAGACATCGCACAACCACGTAAGATTATTCACTTTTTTCTTCCGTCTTTTCCTGTTCGTGTTCGCCTTCGGCACCTTCTTCAGCCGCTTCGCCGATCACTTCCGGTTCGGCCGGGACCTCTTCTTCCAGCTCCTCGGTCGTCTTGGTTTCCGCGACCACACGACAGGTCACGATCAGCATGTCCGGATCGCTGACTAAGGTAATATTCTCCGGCAGTTCCACGTCGCGGGCATGCAGCGAATCGCCAATATTCAATTCCTTAATATTCACCGTCAGCGATTCAGGAATCTCCGTTACCAGACATTCCACTTCGACGGTATTGGCTTGCTCTTCGATGATCCCGCCTTCCTTGGTACCCTCGGCAATCCCTTTCAGTTCGATCGGTACTTCGAGCTGAACCCGTTCGGTCACATCGACCCGCACCAGGTCGGCGTGGATTACATCGCGGCCCAGGTAATCGTACTGCAGATCCTTGACCAGCACTTTGTGCTTTTTGCTGCCGATCTGGATATCCATCAGACGATGGCCGTGATGCAGCCCCTCGACAAAATTGTGCGTATCCAGCGATACGGCGACCGGTTCTTCCTTGTGTCCGTAGATAATGACCGGCAGTCGTCCATTTTTGCGAAGCGCCACCGATGCGCTGGTCCCGCTGTGATCGCGTTTCTCGGCTTTAAGTACTAATGTCTTTTGTTTCATACCGTAACCTCTGTAACCAAATGAATAGTCAACCCTTAAAACGAATTAAATATGCCGCTGACCGACTCGTTGCGGTGGATGCGCTTGATCGCTTCACCCAGCATCCCCGAGACCGTCAACACATGAATATTTTTTACTTTTTTGGAATTATCATTGAGCGGGATCGTGTCGGTGACCACCACTTCGTCGATCGGCGCCTCTTCGAGCCGCTGCAGCGCCGGCCCGCAGAAAACCCCGTGCGTCGCCCCGACATAGACGTTTTGGGCCCCGCGTTTTTTGACCAGTTCGGCCGCACTGCAGATCGTGCCGGCGGTGGCGATAATATCGTCGCACATCAGGATATTCTGACCCTCGACCGATCCGATGATCTCCTCGGCATCGACCTCGCTGCCGCTGACCCGTTTCTTGTGTACGATCGCCAGTTTGCCGTTCAGATGCGTGGCGTACCGCGATGCCGTCTTGATATTGCCGACATCCGGAGAGACAACGGTCAGATCGGTGATCTTCTTATCCCGAAAATAACGGCTCAGCACCAGTTCGCCGGTCAGATGATCGACCGGGATATCGAAAAAGCCTTGAAGCTGTTGCGCATGCAGGTCGATTGCCAGCACCCGGTCGGCCCCGGCGGTCGTGATCAGGTTCGCCACCATCTTGGCAGTGATCGGTACACGGCCGGCGTCTTTGCGGTCCTGACGGGCATAACCGAAATACGGAATGACTGCGGTGATCCGTTCGACCGATGCACGCCGCAGGCAATCGATAAAGATCAGTAATTCCATCAGATTCGCATCTACCGGCGCACACGTCGATTGAATCACAAAGCAGTCCCGCCCGCGGACATCATCTTCGAGCTTGATATACTTTTCGCCGTCCGGGAACTGCTCGATCCGGGCGCCACCGATGCGAATGCCCAGATATTTGCAGACCGCCACCGTCAAGTCGGGATTGGCCGTCCCCGAAAAAATCTTCAGATTGTCATTGAGAAACATCATCCGTGGTCTCCCGTTTCTGTATTTTCAATTTTTTCCGTTGAGTCACTACAACCCGATTTAAACCGGCATCTTCCCTGTACACCGGCATACCAATCCAAATTGTCGTACTGCTTTTGCTCATCTGTTTTCGTTTTCTACCCAAAAACAAAACTACCCGGCCAGGACTCGAACCTGGAAAATGGGCACCAAAAGCCCATGTGTTGCCAATTACACCACCGGGTAGTAAAAATCACTTCCATTATCGCAAAGCCGCTGTTTGCTATTCAGTGCCAGCCACGGAAGCCGATATTACCGGCCCGACTTGGCCGCCGCCCGAGGCTTGAGTCAACCACGCCGTGTCCTGTTGACCCCGATTATCCAGCTTCATCGCTGTTGCCAACCCCTTGGGGCGGGGCAAAACCCAATACTATATAGATTTAAATCCCAAATGCAACTGTTTTTAAATAAAAATATCCCACCCGGCCAAATTCTCATTTCGACACATCAGTGAGCCGTAACTTGCTTAATTAGAAAAGGTTACAAAACAACTTTCTTAATGAACCCTGAATGTGATATTGACCGGCAGTTTTTTGGTCAATTGATCGAACGATTTTTCTGTGAAAAGGCCATAGGCCCTGGCAGTCGCGCAGATAATCCCCTGTTTGAGCGAATCGGGCAGTGATTGGCCGAACTGAATACCCGCCAGAAAGCCGGCCAGCAGAAAATCGCCGCATCCAACCGTCGATGAGACCGTTTGCTTTTGACCACTGTAAACGCCCGACCAAATGCCCTCTTGGGTGATCAGCATCGCGCCTTGGGCCCCGCGGCTGAGCAAAATCATCTGAACCGATCCCAGCAGCTTCTGCGAGGCCCCGCCCAAATCTTTGATCCGATTCGGAACGGATCCACCCGTGACGTCACAGAGTTCCTCGACATTGGGCTTGATCAGCCATAGACCGCCGCCGCGAACCAGCTTTTTCAAGGCCGGTCCGGACGTATCAACCGCCACACGGGTTTTTTTACGGATGCTCATATCGATCGTTTTTTTGACCTGAGTAAATCGCGTCCCGCCGGGCAATGAACCGGCAAAGACCAGAATCGCATTTTGCCCGGCCATCGGCATCAGCGTTTTGTGCAGATCGGCCAAGGATTTTGGGGTCGCCAGTTCACTGGGTGCCCGCAGATGCATTTCGCGGTTTCTGGCCGAGTCGATTACCGTGATATTGCGGCGGGTAGCCCCGGCTGCCGGGACCATTTTGACCCGAATAGATTTGCGATAGGCCCCCAGCCCTTTTTTCATCAGCGAAAGGTCATCCGTTCCCCACAGTCCGGCTGCAACGCTGGGGACTTTCATCCACGCCAGGGCCTTGTTGATATTGAGCGCCTTGCCCGCCGGGACAAGGGTCTGTGAACCGAGCTTGCCGTGCCCGCCCCACTGAATGTCCTGTCCGCGACAGGTTACATCCCACGCAGGTTGAACCCCGACCGTTATAATTCGTGTTGTGCGATCCATGCGTTACCTCAAACAGCTATCATATCAGCTTTATCCCCTATGACAATACAATAACCGCGGCCCGAACCGCAGTTTTTGCCCGTTGCCCCTTAACTTTTCACCTTTCGTGTCATTCCCGCGCAGGATTGTCACCCCTGCGCAGGCAGGGGCCCGAACCCAGATCAAACCAGCCATGAGTTTTTATTGTTTGACATGGATTATAGCATGTCATTGCGCCTGACTCGCCCGTCATTTCGACCGAAATGAGCGCAGCGAATGAAGTGGAGAAATCTATTAAAATTTCTCCTGCGCAGCAGGTTTCACAGTTTTGCATTTTAACCTTTTACTTTTCAGTTTAATTCGTAGGGTGTCGATGAAATCGCACCACATGTCATTGCGAAGGAGCAAAGCGACTGCGGCAATCTCAAATCCTATGTTGAAGCGCAGCGGAAATCCCGTACCAAAAATTCTTTATTTTTGGTGCTTGGGGCCCCTATGTCGAAAACGTCTTGATTTTTGATGATCCGATCATCGATTTTCAAGGTTTCTGTAAAAAAACACCCCCAAAATGACTGCGCCATCCCATGGAATGCAAAATAAATACCAATCCACGGAATAACACGCGCCTCATCTCGCCACAACGGACGGGCTGAATGAACGCGGATGTTTATGTCATTCCGCACTTGATGCGGAATCCAGATCAACGAACTACGAATCATGAAAAGTAAGGTGCCGATGAATCGCACCAAATCTCTATGAATTCAATTCCTTTGAATACTCGTTCCACAAGTTATGAATGTCATTGTAATGCTGTTCTTGGATCAATGGTTGATTCATATATTTTAGCCAATCTTTCGGGGGTCTCGGCAACATAGAGATTGAATAATCGCCCAGTAAATTAAGAGCAATATAATTTACTACATAAGCTAATATTTTGTTTGCATTATAAATATCTTCATACTCAATAACAATATCCTCGGAGAACTTTTTTTTATCGGTATGAGCAAATACCTTATTCGCAGGGACTTTTATCAGATTTTTGCACGTTTCGAGCTTCTTACGAATCTCGTCAAATACATCACCACTGATTTCGTCCAAAGCGTCTCTATTGCTTGCTTCCTTGTTGCACAATTTATCAAATCTATCATGAAATTTTTCACTCTTTTCATATTTCAAAACGAATGTGTCTGCTTCTTCGCTTAATTCAATCTCGTCACTTTGTTTATAACAAGAAGCATTCTCGGAAATCTTTTTTAAATATAAATTTTTATATTTAGACAGGTTAGAATAATAATCAAATTTCTTTGCATAATTTTGCCTTGTCAGCATATATCTATTTTTATCCATTACATCTACTAACCGTTGTAAAGATATTACATCGTCGCGTTGGTCAAGTAATCGCCTTATAGCCATATAAGCAGAAATAACAAAATTTCTGTCAATAAACCAGTGCAGCATTTGATTTTGCTTCTTTATTTCTCGCCCATTTATACTGTCGCTCTCTGACAGACTATAACCACACTGCAACAACTTAAAAATGAATGTGTCAAACAATAAATGCTGTACTTGCCCAACAACACAGCGGCTATTGTTCGAATCAAACCACTCTGCCCATTTTTTTATAGATTTAGTAAAGTCACACACGAAGTATCTTTTTTCAAAATATTTTTTGGCTTTCGTAAAAAAATACAAAACCCACTCCCCAGAAATATAATAGACGCTGGTTCGGGGACGATTACTAACTCGATCGTCGAGTCGCCATAGATTATTAATTCATTATTTATGTCGCTTCCGTCTGACAAGGTCCCAGTTAGCCAATAACTTTGCTTCAAATAATTTGAGTAGTTTTCAGGATCAATGGTTCCATTCGTTGCATTGAGTATTGTATCAGTTATGGGAGTTCCATCTAATTCGAAATCCAAGCCATAAATAATGTGGTGCGAAGAAGGGCTTTCGTTTTGATCACGCCAACCGCTTCTTACTTCGCCGTCGATAACACCGCCATACCAACTAAATTCACCTTGGTATGGAGAAGATATACCTGCCACAACATGACCACCATACATTAAAACGTCACTGGTTTGATCTACGACGAGAAAATTGCCGATATACCCGCCGCAAATCTCAGCGGAACTGTCTTGTTTTATGTAAAGGTTATTGACAATCGTTCCGCCACCCATCGTTAAAGTGCCTGAAAAATGTTCTACATACTGCAAATAATCACCGTCATTAATCGTATAGGCATTAACGACAGTAGTGATGCCGATAACTGGCAGCAAAATCAAAATAAGGGATATTTTCTTTTTCATTTTTTTCTCCTCAGAATCAATGCGCCGAAGGTAAAGAGTATTAGAGTTGCTGGTTCGGGGACAATTGCCATAACCTCTGAATCATTTAATACACGGTCATAGAATCGTACATCATCTATATAACCAGTATAAAAGTGATCCGCTACTCCACTATTTAAATCACAGCCAATGGTCAATGGAACCGTTGAATCCTTTATCGTATATAGACTTTCATCGATTCGTTTAATAACATTAACATCCATAATGCCATCAACATAAAGCTTAACAGACGAACTCGGTCCGTCAAATGTCATAGCGATATGATGCCAAGCACCATCAAAAGCCACCTTTTCCGTGTAGTATTGTTTTTTTATTCCATCAAGAGTACCATCGTCGCTTAATGCGGTGATAAGTCGGTCATAAACACCACACACATATGAGCTGGTTCCAATCTGCCATGAACGTTGGTCGTCACCGTGATCATAATGAGTAAATACACGACCGCGATCTTGATCATAACCTTTAACCCAAGCGCATACCGTCAATGTGTTAGTAGTAAAATCAGTATGATTAGGAATTATTATGTAATCCCCGGACCCATCGAAAAATGCAACGCTACCCCGCTTGGCATCATTGACATAGGAAGTATTGCCAAGTGTTACGCCATGATGTACTCCCGTACTGTCATTAGCGTTGCCATTAAATTCGTAATGTGCTTTCAAATCCGCCCAAGCAGTATTACCCAAAATCCCACAAATTAAAACGATAGCCATAATTTTAATTGTCTTTCTCATTTTCTAAATCCTCCACAAAATAACTTAATGATTTATCTTCAAACAGAACCACTCTGTTTGAATTGCTTCTCATTGTTTTCTCCTCAAAATCAATGTACCAAAGCTAAAGAGTAAAACTGTCGTTGGCTCAGGGATTATCATCACCGTCGATGGGACATGAACCGCACCATCCAATACCCCATTATTGTGATAACCGCTCAAATCATTAACAGATTGACTGCTCAAGCTCTCATCGAAATTATAATAAGCAATCAATCCATCTTCATTCGGATCCACTAACCGATTGTAGTTATCATCAATTTGGGATTCAGTTCTGGCATAATCCCAGATACGCACCTCGTCCATCACACCATAAGAAAATTCAGCTTGCCGATAGGCATTGGCTAACGCCGCCCCCAAGATCAAATCTTCGCTGCTGTCTCGGATCAGACCGGATATCGGCGAACCTCCTGCATCAACGGTAGTGCTTAAAAATAATTCTCCGTTCAAGTAAATAGTCGCCATACTGGCGATGGAATCAAATGTGGCGGCAATGTGTATCCATTGCCCATTCGATATAGGCGGTGAGGTGTTTCCATACAACCATGTCCAACCGCTGCTACCTGTAAAGGTTGCCCACGATGGAGTATGGGGGTGTAATGTGAACTCGTAGGAACGATCCGTTGTGCTAGCCCGAATATTTCATAAATTTCTGTGAAGGTTGTTTTTTGCGTATATGCAGT
>CAZFDE010000049.1:0-19717 GCA_964517795.1 uncultured Pirellulales bacterium
TGCCTTCGAATTCATAACGAGCTACCAGTGAGCCTCCGAACGCCATGCCGCAAATGCACACGCTCATTAAAACTGCCAGAATGATCTTGTTCATTTCTCGTCTCCTCGAATTTTCAAGTTAATTTTAACGTTTACCTGTTTTTTCTGATCATTACGGCACCCAAACCCAGCAGTAGCAGGGTCATCGGCTCGGGGACTACATTGCCAGCCATGACATCCTGAATCTCCGAGGCAGGCAGTGCATAATCATAAATCTGCACATCGTCGATCATCCCGTTAAAGAACCGGTACGGTGAACCGCTGCTGTAATCGCAGCCGATCCCAATATTAGATGTAGAATCGAATATCGAAGTGATATTATCGTCATAGATAATATTGACGCTGGTGTCTTCCAGACCATCCACATATAATTTCAGGGTTGATGCAGCAGCATCGCCGTCAAACGTAAAGGCAATATGGTGCCACGTTTCGTCAAAGGAAACAATGGAACTTCTGTAATCTTTAAGCTCACTACTGTTAGCATATTGACCATCGCCACTGACAACGGCTGTTGACGTATCATCGACCACGGTGGATCCCGCATTGAGTATCCAAGCCCTGTTGCCGCTGGAATTCCATTGTGAAGCGACCGTTTTTAGATACTGCGGGGCACCCTTGACCCATGCCCCAACGGTGATATCGCTCAATGTAAAAGCGGTATGATCACTGACCGCCACATAATCGCCGGCGCCGTCGAGACTCAGCACCTGCCCGCGATTAGCATCGGTTACATAACCGGCATCACCATAAGCTGTGCCGTTGTGAATGCCGGTACTGTCATTGGCGTTGCCCTCGAATTCGTACCGGGCCACAAGCGATCCCCCAAAGGCCATACTGCACACACACAGACTCATTAAAACCGCCATCATTGTACTTGTTGTTTTCATTTCTCATCTCCTCTGATTAAATTAAAATTTACATACCTATTTCATCCCACATTTGGGATACGCGCATCATATTTGAATTGACTAACCATTTGCTGAAATGAGGCCTCCTCTTCGCTTTAGCTCATCTGTGAATGTTCTCTGCCTCTTTTAATTATAGACAAAAAATACCATATTTTGAACCGCGTGTCAATCCAAAAGTCCGATATTTTTGCCGAAATTCTTATATTTCGCCGCTTTTGGGGCTATTTCGTTACCCGGGTAACGTTTTTCCATTGCGTTTTAATAAAAGAGATGCCGATTTTGCCTTGAATATTTAGTATCGTTCCTCATTAAATACAGGTTCATTCATTAGTAAATAGGTAAATAACGGCCCCACCGTAAATGCCCAAATTAGGTAAACCAGACGCACCAATCCGGCGACTAATATGCCCTGAGCAATTGTAAGGCCAAATAGTTGAACTGTAAAGACAATCGCACCTTCCTGAATTCCGAGCGAACCCGGGGTAAGTGGAAGCAGAACTGTAAAACACACCATGATGCTGACCAATAAAATTTCAAACAGTGAAAGCTGATAATGAAATGCAAACAAGGCAAAATATACGATACCCGCAAAAACAAATATGCTCAACAGCAAAACAACGGCCAATTTAAGTATCAGTGCCTTGTCTTTTTTCAGCTCGAGCCAGCCGTTCATCATCCTGGAAAGATGAAAAAAAATTCGGTTTTCGATAGCGGGTAATTTCGGTGTAACTACCATCGCAATCAGGCAAACCAGGGCAACACCGAGCATAAGAAAGAAAAGATTCACAGCAAAAAATCCTGTATCGAAATAAATAAGTCCAAGGCAAATAAGGCCCAGTACCGAATAAATCAAAAAACGAATAATATATGTGGCCATCATGGTACTTAGAAAATAGGCATACGGGAAATTGTGAAACTTTTTGAGGTAAGCTGCGCGCAGTCCAAAACCACCAAAAGGAAATAAATAATTCCATAGGTTTGCTACAGCCATGATGCCAAACCATTGTTTGAACTTGAGTTTTATTTCAAAATGCTCTACAAGCAGCTTTACGAACAACCCCCTTAATATGAGACCCGGAAAAGAAATTACTAACAATATAACAACATCCCGCCATGATACTAATTGGATATCTTCAAATTCATGGAGATGATTCTTGATATACATTGCCATCCAGATAAGCAGGCCGACCAATAAAAGAACCGAGAAATTTTTCTTCGTAAATATTTTACCGCTACTGTGTGTCATGCTCGGCATCCTGTTTTTTGGCCAATACAAAAATTCTTTCGCCTGTATTTGGGATATTTAAGAAAAACAAAAAATAAAGGATTTTTGAAAGAATCCTTTTTACAATACCGAATTTTCCTGTTCTCAATGGATTCTGTTCTAATGACTGTGAGTGCACCATTGCCAAATGAATGGGGGTAAAAAAGGGAAATCCCCATTGCATGCTCTTTATGACCGCAAAACCCGCCTCCTGCAAATCGGCCTCCAGCGATTTTTGGGGATAATATCGTATCATGGACGCCTTGTTGTCGCCGCGTGGGCCGCACGGTGTGCTTATGATGATATAGCCGCTGCATATTTTTGCCATATTCCTTAATGCACTTTTGTAGTCATATATGTGCTCCAATGTTTCCGAACAGATAATCAGGTCGTATTTCGATTCTGGGACGCCTTCGGTTATATCCAGCGCATAGAAATCCCCTTTTAAGACTTTCTTCGCCACCTCAACGGCTTTGGGAGCAATATCTATCCCCGCGACACGGACTTTGGAAGCGTCAAGATTTAAGTCTTCCAACAAATATTTCAGAAAATAACCGTTTCCGCAGCCGATTTCGATAACCGAATCAAAGGAAATGTTTTTCAAAAATCGCTTCATGATACGGCGCCGATGCAATGAACCCGGCCCGTACTTCACGCCGTCTGCCCTGTCTTCAACCAGGGTGGTATCAAATAACTCCTTCATATCCTGTTGCGATATTTCTTTCATTTCAACCCTTTCCATGTCACTTTCAAGACAAGTTCTTTATAGTTTCTTTGTTCGTACGATATAGGTGGGTCTTTTTTTGGATTCGATAAAGAGTTTTCCGAGGTACTCGCCGAAGATGCCGAGCATCAGCAACTGCAGTCCGCCGATAAACATCAGGCCGCCGAGTACGGATGTCCAGCCGGAGACGACCCGGTCGGTAAAGATGAACATCGCCACGGCATAGACGCCGTAGATAAACGCCGCGCCGGAGATCGTCAGCCCCAGAAAGGTCGCCAGCCGCAGCGGCTTGACGCTAAACGACGTGATCCCGTCGAGTGCGAACGAGACCATCCGCCGCAGCGAATACTTGGTCTGCCCGGCTAATCGCTCGCCCTGTTCGTATTGCAGCGCACACTGCTTAAAACCAACCCACGAGACCATCCCGCGCAGAAACAGTGCGCTTTCGCGAACCTCCCGCAGCACATTGACCACGCCGCGGTCGAGCAGGCGAAAATCAGCCGCTCCTTTCTCGATCTTCGTCTTCGCCAGCGTGCTCATCAGGCCGTAGAACAGGTGCGAGCTCGTCCGCTTAAACAGCGAGAGCTTTTTCGGTTCCGCCCGGACGGTATAGACGACCTCGTAGCCCGCCTGCCATTTCTCGATCATCGCGTCGATCATTTCCGGCGGGTGCTGCATGTCCGCATCCATCGAGATCACACAGTCCCCCTCGGCATAGTCCAACCCGGCCTTGAGCGCCATCTGGTGCCCGAAATTCCGCGAAAACGACAGATACTTGATCCGCGCATCGCCCGCTGCGGCCGACTCGAGCGCCGCCAGCGTGCCGTCCGTGCTGCCGTCATCGACAAAAAGAATGTCGTAATCGGGATATTTGCCCAGCACCGCACACAGCTTGTCGATCAGCGGGGCGATATTGGCCTGTTCGTTATAGGCCGGCACGACAACCGATACTTTGAACTGTTCCATCGTTATCTCCCGAATTTATTCCAATACCTCGCAGAGCACCCATGGCCCCTGCTGGGAAATGACCTTCACGGGTACGGCCCCAACCAGCGCCCGGGCATACGGCACCTGCAGTGCGACATATCGTACCCCAAGTGCGCGGATATATCGAGCAATATCCGCTTTGGCAAGCGTAAAGATCGAGCGGTGATATTCTTTGATCGCACTGAATTTGCGGCCGTGGTTGTCCAGCGGATTGACCGGACCGTCGAAAACAAACATATCCGGATTGTTCGAGCCGATCACTACGCCGCGATAGCCCCAGTACTGCAGTTGGAGCATCACTTTTTCACCCTCGGCCAGCGGTTTTTGCCGAAGCTGTTTTCGCAGGTCAAAGCCGAGGCGTATTTCATGATCGAGATAATTCTTGGGATGGCGGGATACGCCGTTGATCTGGAAAATTAGAAATGCAGCGATCACTATCGATACCGTTATTCTCAATACCCCCCTGGCCGATGGGGGAATTCGCTTTCCATAGATATCGTTCTCGAAAACGATCGAGAACAGCCACCCCGCCAGCGGGACCATGCACAGCACATACAGCAAAGCGACCCGGTCGCGCGTCATCGGCGGAAGCGTCATGCCGGTATAAATACAAATAGCCAGCAGCGAAAGCAGAACGGTCCCGCAATGCAGCCAAAAATGTCCCGCATGAATTCGGCGGGCCGCTTTGCTTTTGCGGATGAACAAATACAGGACCATGGCCGCAACAACCAAAATCGTGATAATGCTGAAATGCGGATTGATAAATTCTTTCGGTATCCCGCCGGCTTTTTCCAGGAAACTCGCATCGACATCCAAAAAGCTTTTACTCTTCTGGAGATATTCGTTCCGGTCACTGTGCGAATCCAGCAGATGGCCGCTTCGCAGGACGCTGGCGCCCAGCCACGAGACTGCAAACAGAACCGGTATCACACTCAATAAAAAATAGATCAGCGCTTCCTTTTTGCTTTTTTTAATAGCCCTGACCGCCAGTATGAACACAAACAAACTGTAACAAACGATAAAAAACCACGATTCGAATCTAAAGCCCGAAGCAAGAAGAAAACTCAGCGAGCCGAAAAATAAATATATCGTTTTATTATTTCTGAACCATAGCGCAAGAAACGCCATCCCCCAAACGACAAAACAGCTATGGTACATCGTTACAAGCGGCAGATAGCTGTACCAACACAGGATTGGATTAAACAGGATGACCAAGACACTGAAGATGCCGGCCCTTTTGGTTCCAAACAGACCGAAGCCGAGGAAATATATACCGACCAGCATGATAAACGAGAACAGCAGCACCGCCACTTTGGTGGACCAGAAAAGGTCCGTCCAGAGAAACAAGGCCAATCCGTCAATGTAATAGCCGAACGGAAGCCACACCCCTTCATACACCAACCGCGGCTCCTTCATCCAGTAATACCCCTTGATCGTCCGGCTGAACTCGTCGGCACTCATGCCGAGAAAGCCGATCCTGTACAAATGGATGAACAAAAATATTTTGATTAAGATGGCCGCCGTGATAAATCCAGACCATAAAAGCCAAATCCTGTTTTTTACCAAAAATTGCTTCATTGTGTTTGTCCGCCGGCGTTTTTAAGGTTTTCAAGATACTGCCTGCACCGGTCCGTGTGGACCTGTGAGCAGGCGTAAAACTGGTAAAGTGAAAGGCAGCGGCATATCCCGAAGACGCGGCACTTCACATCGGCAAAGAAATAATGCAGGACCTGTTCGATCTCTTTGGCGCTGTTGACATGCTCGTGGCGGATCAGGACAAAATAGTCCAGGCCGTATTTGAGCCGAAACTCCAGCCCGGTACTGACCATCTGGCCGAGTTTCCAAAGTACTGTTCCCTCGCCGGGAATCGCCGCGCGAAATGTTGCCCCATCATTCAATAACAATCCGATCCGTGCAACTGCCTCGGGTAAATTCAGGATATGTTCCAGTGTCGCAATGGAAATAATCCGGTCGTATTTTGTGCCCTCCGGTATCTCGCAAATGTCTTTATACACCGTCCTGACCCGATCAAGATCGTTCGACCGCTGAAGTAAATAATCCCACGGCTCCACCACATCATAAGGCCGGACCTCCGGTTCATAAACCGGATGATTAAGCGTGCCCGCACCCACTTCAAGCGTCGAAACCGATTGGCCGTTGCGAACATCTTTGGCAACCTGGCGGTGCATCCAACGCTCAAGCTTTGTTGCCATCGATGACGCGGTTGACCGGCCTTCGCGATTTTCACTGTAATGCTGTTCGTATATTTCCTGATACGCCTGCGGCAAAGGCGGCCTTTCTTTGGGAAACTGTTCAAACACGCTGCGAACCTTCCTTAAAGGGTATATTATCGAATTTCGGTTTGACGTTATTGAACTCAAAATCATCTAACACAATTGTGTGGTCTTCTTTGCCGAGTGCCTTGGCGGCCTGAGTCACCTTATGGTCATAGGAGATCACAAACAAGGGCACGCCCATCTTCGCCGTCAGCAGCACCGCGTGCAGCCGCATCAGGATACACAAATCCATCTGCCCCAGCAGCGCCGCCATCACCGTGGGGTGCGGATAGTACTCCAGCAGGTAAAAACCCTCACAACCTTCCAACCGCGACCGCACCTGCCGGCCAAAATCCAGATCATCCTCGAAATACTCGCTCGGATGCTGACTGATCGGGATAAACAGCACATCGGCCCCGCGCTCACGGGTCAGATACTGCACCAGTTTGACCGTTTCATCGACGACTTTGGCGTTATCGATCCGCTCATCGCGAACGTAACGCATATTCAGCCCCACCAGCGGCTTTCCGCTTTTCTCAATTCCCATATCACCAAAAATTTGCCGTGCTTGTTCCTTCGGTGCCGGCTCCAGCGAATAGCCCGGATCCGCCACGGCGACCAGTTCTTTGGTGACGCCGATCTTCTTGAGGTTCTCGATCGAAAGCGGGTCGCGCACCGACACCACATCCGCCCGGTTCAAAACGAACCGGCACAGGCCCTTGACCACGGCATCGGGAAAAGAGGTCGCCCCAATCGCGTAAAAATGGGTTTTGGCGCCGAACAGCTTCGCAAGGAATGCCGCGATGAACAGGAATTTGCCCTTCATATCGAATATACGCAGCGACCGGTAGCCGGAATAGGTATTGATGACGTTGACGATCCCGCCGCCGCCGATGATATAGATATGACTGCGGATAATCGCCTTCAGTGCCCCGATGCGCTTGAAATAATACGCCTCGATATCCGGATAGTTGGCCTTGACGCGGGCCGGGCCATGGCAAAGAACGATAATCTGCGCATCGGGCAGGTATCGCCGCACGCGGCCGATCAGGACATGCAGGATCGCATCGTCGCCGAAATTATTCTTGCCGTACCCGCCGTGAATGACCACCCGCGGCCGGGCGATCCCTTTGGCCGCCAGCCATTGCTGATACCCTTCCCACAAACCGGGCACATCCTGTGGCAATTGCTCAATCATTTTCTTTCGGTTTTCCGAATCCTTTTAATTTTACTTGCCCTTTGGCCCCGTGACAATAGCATCGCAAACAGCGGGCGTGAATACATTTCTGCTTGACGATCCGCCTGCCCTTGACATCGATCGCGCCCAACGGGCAGATATCCGCCAGTTTTTTCAAATCCGCCTCGCTGACATTGCCGATCTCCGGATGCACGCCGAGATACCAGTGCAGTTGCGGGATAATCGACGCCCCGCCGAAGATCGCCGATTTGATATGGTCGATCCGGTAGAACGCCGAATAAATTTTCCGGTGCAATCGCTCCTTGAAGCTATCCCTTCGCTGCAACGGCCCGGGTGCCTCGGCCGAAATACCGTCAATTTCGTATTTTCCCGTCCAGTGCAGATACCGCACCGCATCCGGATCGATCCCCAGTAACGGACTGCCGAAATGGTCAATCGCAAAGCAATCGTCGCCTGCCAGAAAATACCCGAGCATCTTCGGCTCGCCAAACACCGCCCGGCTCAGCAAATACCGCGCATCGACAAAATGAACGATATGGTCGAAATGCTTCCCCAGTGCAACGATGCCCTCTTCGAGCCGGTGAAAATGCAGGTACCGCCGCGACGGCTTCGAGAGAAATCCGAACAGGTTTTTCGTCGCACCGGTAACCCTGGTGATCGTATGACCTTTCAACACCGGCAGGTTGACGATCAGTTTGGCATCCAGTGCGGATTTGGCAATCTCGACCGGTTTGAAATCCGCCCCGATATCGACCGTGACATATTCATCCTGCTCGAAGTTGATCAGTTTGACATGATTGTCGGCGCAATACGCCCGAATGCCAAGAATGTCGAATGTCCCCTCGGTGCCGAATTCGTAGCCGCTGGTCTCGCCGATGACTGGCTCGCCGCCAAGCTCGCGAATCTTCTGGACAAAGAAATCGATCATGCGCAAATCGGTCGTGGCGTGTTCAAATGGCGCAACGAAATTCGGCTTAATCAACACGGTATCACCCGATAAAAAGCGGCCCGCAAATCCGCCGACCGCGTTGAATAATTCTTCAAGAACAGATTCGAGTTTCTGCTGATCTTCGACCTTGCGGCTAAAGACCTTTGCCTGCTGGGGTTGGACCTTGCCGAATTTGAACCACTCGACCGTTTGGCGGATACCGTCCTTGAAATCGACCTTCGGCTGGTACCCTAAATCGTGTTTCGCTTTTTCGATCGAGAATTCGCGGTCCCATACGGTCGAAGCGATATTGCGGCGGGTCGCCAGCGGTGCTTTGCCGGTCAGTCGCCCTAATATCTCGAACGCCCACGCCGCCGCAACCATCAGCCAAACCGGCACATACGGATAGATCGCTCGTTCGCCCCACGCGTCCATTACGTATTGCCGCATTTGGTCCATGGAAATCGATTTTGCCGAGGTTAAAAGATATACCTCGCCGCTCTTGCCATTCTCAGCCGCCTTGATCGCACCCTGTACCACATCGCTCACATGCACCAGCGGCGTTAAGTTCCTGCCGAAGCCGACCTTTGGGAAGAACCCCTTTTTCATCAGCCGGCACATCTTGTGAAATTCGCCCTTGCCGCCGACGCCGTAGATCATGCACGGCCGCACGACCACCACAGCAATCCCGAACGCTTTGCCCTTTTCTAAAGCCGCCTTTTCGCTTTGCAGCTTACTTTTTTGATAGAGCGTCACCGGCTGTGGCGGATCGCTTTCATCGACCAGCGGCTTTTTGATCAGCCCCATCGCCGCAGTCGAGCTGAAATGCACGAATTTCCTGATCGATTTTCCTTTACATGCGGCCAGCAGATTCTCCGTCCCGCCGACATTGACATTGACGAACCGCTCGAGCGATTCTTTGGAGACGGCCGAGACATGCCCCTCGGCGGCCAGGTGAAATACAACATCAATATCGTCGGCGATCCCTTCCAACGTCTGCGGGCGGGTGATATCGCCTTCAAATAACTCAATTCCGGACAGACCGTTCGTCCATTGCGTATCGCTACTCGCCCGCACCAGCAGCCGGCAGGTATGCCCCTGTTCCAGCAGCGCACGGACCAGATAGCGCCCGACAAATCCGCATCCGCCTGTCACCAGTGCCCGCATCAGCCGCCCGCCTCGTTGTCAATTTCGACGATCAAATTTGCTAATTTCTCCCACGAGAAGCGATCTTTCGTTATTTTTGCATTTTTGTTCATTTCATTTAGCGCTTGCGGATCGAGACTTTCGATAATCGCCTCGGCCAGTGCCGCGGCATCGCCCGGCGGAACGAGTCGCCCGTTGACACCGTCCTCGATCACTTCCGAAAGACTGCCGACCTGCGTGGCGATCACCGGGCGATCCAGCCCGTAAGCGATCTGGCAGATCCCGCTGCCCGAAGCGCTGCGATACGGCTGAACGACCAGGTCCGCCGCCGAAAAATACAGCCCGACCCGCTCGTTGGGGATGTATTCGTCGATCATTCGCACCGCCGACGCAATACCCGATTGTCTGATCTGCTCGATATAGCGGTTTTTATCCTTCCAGAACTCCCCGACGACCAGCAGTGTCGCCGGCCGCTGCGAAAGCACCGTCGCCATCGCCTCCAACAGGACATCGAGGCCCTTGTACGGCCGCACGAATCCGAAAAATAGTAATACGTCCCCGCTGAGGCCCAGTTCGGCCCTGGCCGCACCTTTATCGTAACATGTCTGGCTCAGATCCTTATACGTCGGGTGAAACGCGGTTGTAACGTTCGCTGATTCGCCGAGCATCGCTTTGAGGCGGTCGGTTTCCTGCTGCGAATGGGTAATCAGCCGGTCGGCCTTGGCGAGGACGGACTTGGTTGCGCATTTCTTGAGAAAGCTCGATTCGTGCTCGACCACGTTATGACAGATGATCACGATCTCGGCGTCGCGATGGGCCTTGATCCGCTTGATGATCGAGCCGAACGCGAACGTCCAGTACGCCACCCACCACGGCAGGATCACCTTCTGCGGCCCAAACGCGATAATCGCCTCGGCCGCCCGTTTCCATGAGATCGAACAGAGCGAATCGATCAGGTAATCGACGTTATCGATCATCACGGGCTTGCCGCTGGGATCGCGGTCGCTCTTGCCGGGGAAGATCAACTTGGGGTACTGACGCGAAAACGAGACGAACTGCACCTCGTGCATCAACCGCAACTGACGCCCTAAAAGCGTCGTATAGTGGCTGATACCGCCGCGATACGGATAGGTTGGCCCGATCAGCGATAAACGCAAAACTCTGCCCTGTCCTTGCTATTCACAATTATCTGTATTCACCAGAATTACCAGGCCGGATTATAAAACATTACGCATTTATCCGCAACGGCTTAGGTAAATGTGCGATTTACGCAAAAAACTACGAATCATAGGGAGGCCGTGCCAACCAATTCGTATAAAAACCCACGACTCAACACGACGAACTCGCCGCCGGTTGTGCCGGCGGCGGCGAGGGTGGATTTTTGAGCATGTCGATGGCGATTTTGGCGGTTTTTTCGGCCGCGGTGCCTTTGGCCAAGGGCTTAACCAGTCGCACGAGCGATTCGCTCAGTTCGGCTAATTGCTGCGGATTAGCGAGTAATTGGTCGGCCGTGCGCACGATCGGCTCGGTGGAGCGGAAATACGGCATGAATTCCCGGACCCGTTCCTCGCCGGCAAGGATATTGACCAGCGAAAGCTGCGGCGTCTTGATCAGCCAGCGGCCGACGAGCTCGTACAATATGGCGTTGCACTGGTACATCACAATCATCGGGCAGCCCATGGCCGCGACCTGAAGCGTTGCGCTGCCGCTGGCGACCAGGGCCAGGTCCGCCTGCCGGGCGGCCTCGGGTACCGTGCCGATCAGATAATCGCAGCGAAAGTTCAGGATGTGCCGCGCGCGGAGCATCTCTTTGGATTTCTCATCGACCGCGACGGTCACAACCTGCAGGTGCTTGTACTTTCGCCGAAGCTGGTTGCAGATCTGCTGCATCGGGCGAAAGAGGGTATCGATCTCGTGCTGGCGCGAACCGGGCATCAGCACGATCGTCGCACTGTCGGGATCGAAATTTTCGTACGACTTGCAGTTATCCTTAAGGGTGATCTTCAGGCCGTCGAGCATCGGGTTGCCGACGAACTCGACATCGACGCCGTGCCGGGCGAACCAGTCCTGCTCGAACGGCAGGATACAGGCGAGGCGGCTGCAGAACTTGTGCATCTTTTTGATCCGCCACGCGGCCCACGCCCACAACTGCGGTGCGACATAGAACAAGGTCGGGATATTGGCGAGCCGGGCGGCCTTGGCGATATGGAAATTGAACGCGGGCGAATCGCAGACGACGACCAGGTCGATCGGCTCGGCCTTGAGAAAATGAGCGATCTGTTTTCGCAACCGGTTGAAATACAGCAAATGCCGCCAGACATTGGTGAGCATGGCGGCCTTGTCGGTAGTGATCTCGAGCATCTCGCATCCGGCCTCAGCCATCTGCGGGCCACCGACGCCGACGAACGAGATATCCGGATTTTTGGCGCGGATCGCATTCATCAAGCCTGCACAGTGTTTATCTCCGCTGGCTTCGGCGGCACTGAGAAAAATGCGGTACAATTGCTGGGTCATCGAATACGGTCCTTTCCAAAGGTGCTATTATTTCGGATAAGCCGGTGTTTGGCAAGTCTATTCGAGATAGCGCGACTCGCCGGGGCGGATCGGGTCAATCGCATCGGCTTTTTCGGCGAGCTGTTCTTTATCCAGGGCGAAACGCGGCGCGATCTCGATGGCCGCATCGACGCTGCCGTCGGCGTTACGGGGTACGGATACCCCCGCAGCTTCGAGCCAGTTAGCGGCCCGTTCGACCATCAGTTTGCGCGAAGACTCGGCACTATCGACACCGGAGGCGTTCTTGACCGGTGCGAATTCCTCACTGCGAATGGTTTCCAGGACGATCGAATTGGCCGCGGCGGGGATCGCATCGAAGACGAAGGTCTCGAGCTTGATGCCGTTGGGCTTGTCGGGCTCGATCCGTTTGCCGTTTTCGTTGATGTGCGGAATCTTTTTGACGGCCCGGTGCAGCGGCAGGGCGAACCCTTTGGCGTTGAGCTTTTCGACGAAGCTGCGGCTGATGATGTGGATCGCGATACTGCCCATCTCGAACAGCAGCGAACCATCGTCGCGTCGCTTTTCGGCCAACTCGTCCGGCAGGTCGCTGTATTCGATCACCGTGACCTTTCCATCGACCAGGCAGAAATTGCCGACCTTCTCATCGGGGCCGGTCTTGGAAACGCCTTTGGAGGACATTTCACAATGATCGTCAGCATGCAGTCCGATAAAAAGCGGATCGAAGATATTGATCAGCGGGTTATCGATCTGAAAGTAACTAACGTACTCGATGCCGTGCTGCTGCATATCGGCGACGGCGCCGCTTTTGTAAAGGGCTTTGAGGCTGCCGCCATGGCCGTCGGGGGAACTGGCGATTGTGCCTTTGTCGGCCAGCAGGATTTTTCCGTCGGGGCTGAAATTCGGCAGCGTACCCTGCTGGAAGATGAAAACGGTATCGGGGTCGAGGCCTAAAAACTGATTCGATTTGAAGATTTCCAGTGTTGGCCGGTGGTTCAGCGGGCTGGTCATGACGTACCATTTCAGTGTGCGGCCATAGCGATCCGATGCGGCCTGGATCTTTTCGGCGGCCAGGCGAAACAGCGTCTTGTGCTTGACGGGGGTGATGGGAAAATCGCCCTTGGGTCCGTCGAATCCCAATCGGGTGCCCTGGCCGCCGGCGACGACAAAGGCCGCGACTTTGCCCTCGGCGATCAGCGATTTTCCGGTTTGGACGGCCTGTTCATATTTCGCTTTGAGCCGGGGATCGTCGGTTTGGGCGGGATAAAAATCGGCCGGGTCTATTTTATCCGGGATCTTGGCAGGTTGATCATTGGTAACAATTTCACAGATCCATGTGTCAATTTGGGCAAAATCGAGCTCCTCGATCTGCTCCAGAAGCGATTTTTTTTTATTTTCGTCGAGCTGATCCCAAAATGCCAGAAGATGCTCCTGACCGTGATTTTTGAGCGTATTTCGGCATTTTTCGAGCTGTTGGGCCATATCCATGTATCCGAATCCTTTCTTTTTGTGCGTTTTTGGCCTGATGATACGGGAAAATAGCTAAATTTCAAGAAACTTGCCGAAATCTGCCGAAAAATTATTGACAGAACACGGATTCTGTGTTAAAGTATAGTTAGTAGTGAAGGGATAAGTTTGGAACGCTATTATATTTTAATATTATATCAGTACCCGTTATCATATCTTTAACTTTCCCTCCGCTGACGTAAGTTTTCGTTTGTGTATGCAAGATTATTTTATGTTGGCAAATTTCTTCGTGAATTGATGTGTTATTTCAAAAGTGGACACGCGACCGTTTACCGGCGAAAAAACAAGAATATGAGATTCGTCATGTGTTCGATGTAATGGTAACGTAATTATTAACGTGTGTCGGAAACGGTCTCAGATACGAATCTCAAAATATTAAAGGAGAAAGAAAATGAAACGAAAAGGCTTTACACTCGTGGAGCTGCTGGTCGTAATTGCGATCATCGCCCTGCTGATGGGTATTTTGATGCCCGCGCTGGCGAAAGTCAAGCAGCTCGCCAACCAACTCATCTGTGGTACGAACCTTTCGGCCATCGGCAAAGCTATGCTGGCTTACTCGGCGGATTACGAGGAAACCTACCCGATTGCCGGCAAAAGATCGGAATTTCAAGGTGAGCTGGGTTATAAATTATCGACTCAAAGAAGGCTGGCAGACTTTGATAATCCTGAAAGGGAGGACGCCTTTGGAGAACAAGGGGCCACGATTACGTCCTGCCTTTATTTAGTGGTGCGATACGCAGATGGAACCCCCAAGCAATTTGTATGCAACGGAGATCCCACCGCCAGCGTATTCGAACTGCATGAAATCAGTAATTTGCACTCAGATGTCGATGACGTAACCGAAGTCTGGGATTTTGGAGACGGACAAAGCGCTGTCCCGGGCAAAAAATGCAGCTATGCGTATCATAATCCGTTCCGGGAGAATGGCGGCATTGGTTATGCGGTTTCCCCGGTCAGCAAACCCGAATCCCCGATTGCTTCAGATCGCAATCCTTATATGGACAAAAGGGCCGCAAATTATATTGACGGCCGCAACGAAGACGATCAAGACCCTGAATGGAAAACGGAATCTGGTACGGCCGGCTATCTCAATGATCCGGACAACACCATGAACAGCTCGTGCCACGAACGTCAAGGTCAAAATATTTTGTACAACGACATTCACGTGAAGTTCGAATCCGGACCCAATATGGGTATCGGTCAGGATAACATTTATAAATCCTGGCAGAATAACTTGAATCCCGGAGACGACGAACCGGACGACGAAGAGAAGCAGATGGGGGACATAGTAACAACCCTTTATTCGGAAAACCAGGTAAGGGTACTGACTTCAAAGCATGAAAAGGACGCGATACTGATTAGTGGATGGCAAGGACAGTAATTTTGTGATTTAGAGAAAGCATTTCGGCCTTGTGCTTAGCGGCACAAGGCCTTTTTTTATAGATTGTATTGTAGATTGCATTAAGGGTTTCGTTTTACAGGATCCTGTGCTATACTCCCGGAGGATAATGAAGACCTGATTTGACGGAGTGATTCCATTGGCAAAAACATTGGTAAACAAGATATTGCAGCGGCATTTACGAGACGGCGATCTGGCGGCCGGTAAGCCTGTCGGGATCCGGATCGACCAGACCCTGACGCAGGACGCGACCGGCACGACGGCGTTCTTGCTGTTTGAGATGATGGGCGCCGAACGGGTGCAGACGGACCTATCGGTCAGCTACATCGATCATAATATGAGCCAGTTCGGGCCGGAAAATCATAACGATCATCTGTACTTGCAGACGGTGGCGGCGCGATATGGAGCGTATCATTCCCGCGCGGGCAACGGCATCTGTCACCAAGTGCACCTTGAGCGGTTCGGCAAACCCGGTGCGACACTATTAGGCAGCGATTCGCATACGCCCACCGGCGGTGGGATCGGGATGCTGGCGATCGGGGCCGGCGGGCTGGATGTGGCGGTCGCAATGGGCGGCGGGGCATTCTATCTGACCTGTCCGAAAGTATTGGGCGTGAAACTTTCCGGCCAACTGAATGACTGGGTCGCGGCCAAGGATGTGATTCTCAAACTCTTGAGTATCCTTTCAACCAAGGGCAACGTCGGCTGGGTGGTTGAGTATTTCGGCGAGGGCGTTTCGTCGCTGACCGTACCGCAACGGGCCACGATTACCAATATGGGCGCAGAGCTGGGCGTAACGAGCAGTGTTTTTCCCAGCGACGAGCAGACCCGGCGTTTTTTGGCGGCTCAGAAGCGCGAAGCTGACTTCACGCAACTCAGTGCCGATCCCGATGCGAAATATGACCGGTTGATCAAGATCGATCTATCCGCACTGGAACCGCTGGCGGCCTGCCCCTCTTCACCGGACAATATCAAATCAATTAAGAAACTGGCCGGCACCGCGGTTCGCCAGGTCGTCATCGGCAGCTGCACCAATTCGAGCTATGCCGATCTGATGATTGTCGCCAAGGTCTTAAAAGGGCGCAAAATTCATCACCTGGTGGAATTCGCGGTCGCACCGGGCAGCCGTGAAGTGTTGAACATGATCGCACATAACGGGGCCTTGGCGGATATCATCACCGCGGGGGCACGGATCCTCGAATCGGGCTGCGGGGCCTGCATCGGGCAAGGATTTTCGCCCGCGGACGGGACGGTGAGCCTGCGGACGTTTAATCGCAATTTTGCCGGCCGCAGCGGCACCAAAGGCGATCAGGTCTATCTGGTCAGCCCGGAAACCGCGGTTGTTTCCGCATTGACCGGTAAGATCACAGATCCGCGCGATGCCGGGATCGATTATCCCAAAATCGAGATACCCGAAGCGTTCAGCATCGATGACAGTATGATCGAACAACCGCTGGAATTAAACGAGGCGAAAAACGTCGAGGTTCTGCGCGGGCCGACCATCGTCGTGCCCGAATCGCCCAAACCGCTGGCGAAAACGCTTACCGGACAAGTGCTGCTCAAGTGCGGCGATAAGATCACGACCGATCATATTATGCCCGCGGGAGCCTTTTTGAAGCTGCGGTCGAATGTGCAGCAATATGCCAAATTTGTCTTCAACTGCTTCAATGAAGAGGGCAAGCCCACATTCGCAGATCGGTCGTTAGCGTTCAAGGAAAAAGGTATCGGGGGTATTATCGTCGCTTCGGAAAGTTACGGGCAGGGTTCCTCGCGCGAACATGCGGCCTTGTGTCCGATGTATCTGGGTGTGCGCGCGGTGATCGCCAAGAGCATCGAGCGGATTCATAAAGCGAATCTGATCAATTTCTGTATCGTACCGATTGAATTTGCTGACCCGGCTGATTACCGCAAGATAGAAGCCGACGATGAGCTGGTCATCGACGGGCTGATCGAAGCAATCAAAGCCAAAGACACCGTCACGATCACGAATCGGACGCAGGGATTCGAATTTCGCGGATCGCTGAACCTGTCATCGCACGACCGGCAGATCCTGCTGGCCGGCGGAATGCTCAACTTTACCCGTCAAGCGAATCATGGATAAACCGATCGTTACCATTTTCGGTTCCGGCCGCACGAAAGCCGAACAGCCGGCATACAGCATCGCGTTTGAGACCGGCAGCGTACTGGCCGAGGCGGGATTCACGATCGCCAACGGCGGATACGGCGGGACCATGCAGGCGGCGGCCCAAGGGGCACGTCAGGCCGGAGGGACTATCATCGGCGTTACGTGTACGGCCTTTAAGAGCAAGCCCAATCCGTATATCAGCCGTGAAATTTCAACCGCTTCACTCGATGAGCGGCTTCAAAAACTCATCGAACTGGGCCGGGCGTATATCGTGCTGGGCGGCGGAACCGGAACCCTGGTGGAATTAGCGATGGTCTGGGAGTTGAAAAACAAACACTTTCTTGAAACCGACAAGCCGGTTATACTGGTCGGCGAATTCTGGCAGCCGCTGGTGGAACTGATGGCATCGGACGATCCTGACAGCCGCAGTTATGTAACTGTTGTTCAGTCACCCGCTCAACTGCCCAAAATGCTCAATAATATTTGACAATCATAATGCGAACGACTGTAGCTATATGGGTAATCATTTTAGCCGCGTGGACCAGTCAGGCAACCGCGGATCAGCCGCTGTTAGCGGACAGCTTTGTCCTGACCGGGATCGAAGGCACGGTCGAACATCGGCCCGATACTAATCAGTGGGTATTTATCGGTGATGTCAATATCACGGACGGTCAAACAACAGTACAGGCCGGTTACCCGATTGCATTTCTGCCTAGTGCGGCGCTGGAGAAACTGATCGTCGAGCCGAACCGGCTGCCGGTTCGATGTCGGCTCTGGGCGAGAGTGACGACCTATCATGCAAAAAATTATTTGTTCGCAACTTATTTTCTGGTCGATCAGACGATTCAAGCGTCCAAATCGCAAATTTCAGATTTGAAATCTCAAACCAAAGAAGCCCCAGTTGACACGAAGCAGATGAAAGAATCCGAAAAACCCACCGCTGTGGAGGAACCTGCCGAATCCGACGATCCGTTTGAATTACCGGCTGAAGTTCGTCAGAAATTGCAGAATGAAGCCGTGGTGCGGCCGGTCGAGCAGGAATCACCTAAGGAACCGGCGGAACCGAAGACCCGGAACATTACCGCCAATGACCGTATGATGGTGAATCGATACGGTTTTATCCGCCGCCAACCTGATGGGCATTTTACATTCGTGCCCGATGGGCTGGGGCATAATATCAGCAGACAGGCCTATCAATTGCTGCCGTGCCGGACGCTTGAATCGATTGAAAACCGTCGCGATATCACCCGCAGGCGGATCCGCTACAGAATTTCCGGCGTCGCGACGACATTCAAGGGCCATGAATATCTGCTGCTTCAGAAAGCAACGCGAACTTACAGTTACGGGAACTTCCAATGACCGGCAAACAGATTCAAAGTTTAAGAAACAAGATCATGATTCTGTCTGAACAGAATTATCAGAAAAAGTTGAACGATCTATATAAACGTCAAATTTTAGCTTCACGATTTCAACGTGAATCTGAGCAGTGGCAGACTGTGCTAAAAATCATTCGAGATGTAGCATATAAAGGCGACAAGGCGTTAATTGACTATACGTTGAAATTTGACAAGGTGAAATTGACGCCGAAGACCCTTGAGATTAAGCCGGCAGAGATGCGGAAAGCCCATCGGCAAATCGATAAGGAGCTGCTTGAGTCGATTCGCCGGTCCATCGCCAATGTTAAACAGTATCAAAAATCGATTTTTATCGGCAATCGAAATTCGTTCAAGAAACAAACCGGCATCAAGTATATTCCGCTGCAGCGGGTCGGGGTTTGTATTCCCGGCGCCGCCGCCCCGCTGCCATCGACAATGATCATGACAGCCGTGCCGGCCATGGTCGCCGGGGTCAAGGAGATCATCGTGGTATCACCGCCGCGATATCAGGGCAGTATTCATCCGGTGATTCTGGCGGTGTGTTATGAACTGAGCAGTGATAAGGATTATCCAGACTGTCGGTTGAAGGTGTTCCGTGTCGGCGGTGCGCAGGCCGTGGCGGCACTGGCCAGCGATAAAGGAACGATCCCCAAGGTCGATAAGATTGTCGGGCCGGGCAACAAATGGGTCCAGACAGCCAAGAAATTCGTCTCGGGCGATTATGTCGGGATCGATTCGATCGCCGGGCCCAGCGAGGTGCTGATTATCGCCGATAAGGATGCCAAACCGGTTGCGGTTGCCGCCGATATGCTCAGCCAGGCCGAACACGGCACCGACAGCAGCGCTGTGGTTATTACCAACTCGAAAGTATTGGCCGATAAGGTCTTCAAGCAATTAGTTGATCAGGTCAAAAAACTCACCCGCAGTAAAGAAGCGGTCGAATCGCTGAAAAATTCAAGTGCCATTATCGAAGTCGGCTCGATGAAAAAGGCAATCGAGTTGGCCAATGAAATGGCCTGCGAGCACTTGCAGATCCAATGCGGCAGGCACAGCCGCAAAATCGCCGAGCAAATTCACAATGCCGGCGCGATCTTCATCGGTGACTATGCGCCGGTCGCGGTCGGCGATTATTGGGCCGGGCCGAGCCATACACTGCCGACCGGCCGCACGGCACGGTTCGCCAGCGCATTGACCAGCAATGATTTTGTCAAATCCATCAGTCTGATCGAGTACAGCCGCGGCGAATTGGCTAATGATGCCGATGATATCATTCGCCTTGCCCATGCGGAAGGCCTCGACGCCCACGCCC